>NZ_JBIXLM010000022.1:0-72567 GCF_045798545.1 Paeniglutamicibacter sp. ORCA_105
GAAACCCGCAACCGAGTCGGAGACGCCGTTCTTCTTGGTTGAGGCCAGCGTGACCGGGATCGTCGCGGCCGAAGAGGAGGTGCCCAGGGCGGTGAAGTAGGCATCGCGCATGCGCCACAGTGCCTTGAGCGGGTTCTGCCCCGTCATCGAGCCGGCCACGGAGTACTGCACCAGCAACACGACAAACGTCAGGGCAAAGGATACGAGGGCCACGAGCAGGAACTTGGTGACCACGGTGACGGCCGCACCGCTGGCCGAGAGGTCCATGAAGATTCCAAAGATGAACAGCGGCAATGCGGGGACGATGATGCGGCGGATCACGGATTCGATGATCGTGCGGAATTCGACGGCTCCGCGGAAGAGCACCTTGGAATGGAACGCGGTCAGGCCCACGCCGATCACGAAGGCGAGCACGAGTGCGCTCATCACGCCGATGACCGGCTCGAGCACGATCTCGGTGGCCGAGTCGCCGGCACTGGCCACCAGAGTGACGTAGGGAGTGAAGCCCGAGCCGGATTCATCACCCAATGCCTCGAGGCCGCCGCCCGACAAGGACGGGGTGAACAGCCAACGGCTCACGAAGTAGGCAAGCAGTCCGGCGAGGATCGTGGAGCCGTATGCGATCAGGGCAGTGATCCCGAGCCATTTGCCTGCACCCTTGCCGAGTTCGGCGATGGCGGGCATGACGAGGCCCAGGATGATCAGCGGCACGATGAAGCCGAGGAAACCCGAGAAAATCGAGTTATAGGTCAGGAATGCCCCACCGAGCCAAGCCGGCATGATCGGCCCGGTCAGTATGCCCAGGACAATGGCCAGGAGAATCCAGCCAAGCAGGGGAATCGATTTCAGCAGCTTCATGGGGGTCCTTAAGTCGACGGGGTCGGGTCGCACGGCGATGCGCAAGCTGGTTTGTGGCGCAGCCCACGCCTCAGTCATATTAGACGCTGTGAGTCATTCCTCGAAATCCGTCGCTTTGACTCAAAATTAGTGCTCGCAAGAATTCATGCGTGCCTCAGTTAATTTGCTCGCCAAATGGAACGTCACCGCCCTGGGCTCGCGTCTTGGCCCGGTAATGAGCTGGTTCCGGTTGGTCTTGAGGCTGCGGGTGATGACCGCCGGGTTCAGGAACCGTTGGATAGCCGCGAGCGCCTCGGTATGGAACTGGTTTATGGCACCGTGCTCCAGCAGCCGCTGGTACGCCGTGCGCACCTTATCGCAGGCGCCTTTCCGGAGGCTCGATAGCGCCGTGGTATGAGACCGACAGTGATTTTTCCTGCGTGTTCACCGGCACCGGACCTATGCTTAGGTTGACGCTTGTCCGTACCGCCGAAGGAGATCTCGGATGTCGCGCATCATTTCGACCGGAATGGCCAAGACCGGCCTCCTGCTCGGCTACAAAGTCGCCCGCGATACGGGCAACCGGCAGGCAGGTGGTGCCGTTTTGGCGGCATGCGGCCTGGCCGCCTTCACCGTCTGGAAAAACGACGCCGGCACGGCACGGGCGGCCGCCCTCACTTGCACGTACATCGCGGCATTCGTTGCGTCCCACCCACTGGCCAAAAAGATCGGTGCCTGGCCGGCAGTATTCACCGTCACCGGGGTCGCAGCGCTGGCCTCGATGATCTTTGGCGGACACCGCAAGGAATCCTAGTTCTACCTTCGCGCCAGTTCCGGTCCTTTTATACGCCGCCTGGAACTTTCAGGGATACCGCCCACAAAATGGTTAAGCGTAGTCAATTTGTCGTTGAAAGGGACCGGGAAGTCTATTCGGCGATGCGGCAGCCCCGCTGGGCGACCAAGGATCCCGTCCGGAGGAACCTGCCATGCGCGTATTGATCATGTCGTTCGGGACCCGCGGCGACATCCAGCCCTACGCCGCCCTCTCCGGTGCGCTGGCCCGCGCGGGCCATGATGTCACCTTCGCCGTCCCCGAGGGCTTCGCTGACATGGTGCCGCACGGCGGCCCCGGGACCATCACGCACCAGCCCGCCGGTTCCACGATGCTGCGCCTGCTCCAGGAGGTCATGCCCGAACTCAGCGGCCCGCTGGACGCGTGGCGAACACTGGGGATCATGAGCGCCGCGATGCGCGAGCTGAACGCGGAGTGCTGGGCCGCCGCACAGGCCGCGCGCCCGGACGTGATCGTGCACCACCCCAAGTGCCTCGCCGGGGCGCACATCGCCGAGGCACTGGGCGTGCCCGGAGTGCTTTCCCTCCCGCTGCCGTTCTTCACCCCAACGCGTGCCCACGCCATGCCCTTCTTCGGCGGCGCCTCCCTCGGGTCGTGGGGAAACCGCGCGAGCTATGGGTTCAGGCGGATGGCCGGTGTCATGTACGGCGGCATGGTCAACGACTTCCGGCGCGAGATCGGCCTGGGTCGCATCGGCCGCCTCGCGGACCCGCTGCGGAATCCGGACGGCAGTCCGGTCCACGTCCTGTACCCGTACAGCAGGCACGTTCTGCCGGTCCCCGACGACTACCCGCCTTCGGCCCACGTCACCGGGTACTGGTTCCTGGATGACGTCGACGGCGCCGCCTGGGAGCCGACGGCGCACCTGGCGGACTTCCTCGCGGCAGGTGAGCCTCCGGTCTATGTCGGGTTCGGATCCATGGGCTTCGGCAAGGGAGCGAACGAGCGCCGGGACACCATCCTGGCCGCGCTGCGGGTCCACGGCCTGCGCGGGATCGTCGCAACCGGCTGGGGCGGCATCACTCCCGGCAAGGCCGGGACCGAGGACGTGCTGGTCATTGAGGGCGCGCCCCACGCGTGGCTCTTCGAGCGAGTCGCGGCGGTCGTGCACCACGGCGGTGCGGGCTCGACCGCGGCCGGACTGCGGGCGGGTCGCCCGACCCTGGTCGTGCCGTTCCTGGGTGACCAGCCGTTCTGGGGAGCGCGGATCCATGCGCTCGGCGTCGGCCCCGCCCCGCTCCCGGCCAAGAACCTGCGCACGGACCTGGCCGACCGTCTCGGCGACCTCGTCCACACCGACTCCTACGCCTCCCGCGCCGATGAGGTGGGCGCCGCCATCCGCGCCGAGAACGGCCTCGCCGCCGGCGTACACGTCCTGGAGCAGATCACGGGAGTGACAGCCGTCGACGAATAGGCCATCCCATGGCAGTCACCCGGGCGGTCGCGACCACAGCCGGCCTTCCCCGGAAGGTGCAGTACCCATGGAGCGTGCTTGCTTCGTCTTGGAAATCGAGCAAGGCACGCACAACATCTGGCCAGTTGCCCAGCTCGTATCCGTTCCACCATTCGACACACACCCAGCAGAAGCGCTACCAGGCTTACGTGCTGTAACTTCTCACAGGCGCCACCCTCCCGTGGAATACGGTCCTCTTCGACCGGGCGATCGCCCCCTTGATTCAGGAAGGCAACGCCATGAACCCTGATTTGCCGCGGTTCCTATCGCTTTTGAGATGCGAACATCTCTCACCGGCGACCATTCCTTGCCACACACAATCA
The DNA here is from genome assembly GCF_045798545.1 of Paeniglutamicibacter sp. ORCA_105. Lineage (NCBI taxonomy): Bacteria > Bacillati > Actinomycetota > Actinomycetes > Micrococcales > Micrococcaceae > Paeniglutamicibacter > Paeniglutamicibacter sp. ORCA_105. Next base: position 3,467 of record NZ_JBIXLM010000022.1, read on the forward strand.
AGATCAAGCCCCACAGTTACAGGCCTACTGGTAAGCCGCCCCGGAGCGACATCGACGACGAGGCCAGGACTGTGGCAGCGCGTGGTGCCGCTGCCGTCCTAGCAGCGCGAGACGTGCAGCGCCGCGGTGGCCTGGCGTCCCAAACTGATGGTGCCGGTTCCGTCGGCGACCTGAAGCAGCACCGCATCGGAGAACGGGGCTGCCTCGGTGATGACCAGGTCCACCCCAGGCACAACACCCTGCGCGCTGAGGTACTGCAGCAACGCCGGGTCCTCGTCATTGATCCGCTCCACGGTGACCCGAACGCCGGGCTCCACGGTGCTCAGCAATACGGCGTCAGGCCTGGTCAGCACCCCGTCGGCGCTGGGGATCGGGTCCCCGTGCGGATCGCGGTCGGGGTGGCCCAGGAAGGCATCAAGGCGTTCGACCATGAAGTCGCTCATCGCATGCTCGAGGTTTTCGGCTTCGTCATGGACCTGGTCCCAGTTGTAGGCCAGGGTCTGGACCAGGAAGGTTTCCAGCAGCCGGTGCCGGCGCACCATGTCCAGGGCGTACTTTCTACCCACTTCGGTCAGCTCGACGGCGCCGTAGCGGGCGTGGCTGACCAGGCCCTGCGCGGTCAGCTTGCGCACCGCATCGGAGACCGAGGAGACCTTCAGCCCGGATTTCTGGGCAATGTCAGTTGCGGTGACGGGATCGTCCGACCATTCGGAGAGCCCCCAGATGACCTTCAAATAGTTTTGCGTGCTGACCGAAAGATCCGAAACCGACATGTGTACGAGTCTACAGAGCGCACCCGTATGGCCGCTTCCCGCGCATATGCGGCCTCACCTAGATCCAGCCCTGTTCGCGGGCCAGGTGCGCTGCCTCGATGCGGTTCGCGGCACCGGTCTTGCCGATGGCGTTGGACAAGTGGTTGCGCACCGTGCCGGTGCCCAGATGCAGCGCCGCGGCGATCTGCGCCACAGGCGTACCCGCCCGGGCCCGGGCGAGCACCTCGCGCTCGCGTTCGGTCAGCGGGTTGGCGCCGTGCATCAGCGACTGGGCGGCCAGCGACGGGTCGATCACCCTGCCACCTGCATGCACGCGGCGCACCGCCGCGGCCAGCTCGGAGGACGGGGTGTCCTTGACCAGGAATCCGCTGGCCCCGGCCTCGAAAGCGGAGCGCAGGTATCCCGGCCGGTCGAAGGTCGTCACCATCAGCACCTTGCAGTCCGGCAGCCGGACCCGCAGCTGGCCTGCGGCAACCAGCCCGTCCATGACCGGCATCTGGATATCCAACAGGGCAACGTCCACCCGATGTTCCTCGGCGAGCGCCACCACGTCGGTGCCGTCCCCGGTCTGGGCCACGACCTCGATGTCGGATTCCAGGCTGAGCAGGGCGGCGAGAGCCCCGCGCACCAGCGCCTGGTCATCGGCCAGCAGCACCCGGATGGGGGCCGCGCCCGCCGGTTCCTGCCCACTCATGCCCAGCTCACCGCGACCTTGGTTCCCCCGTGTGCGGAGTCCCCGATCTCGCAATGCGCCCCGGCCAGTCGGGCGCGCTCCTTCATCCCGCGCATGCCGTGGCCCTCGTGGCTTCCGGCCAGTGAATCCCCGTCGTCCTCGATGTCCAGCATCCCGGGGGCGACGTGGATCCAGCAAGTGGTGGCGTGTGCGTGGCGCAGCACGTTGGTGGCCGCCTCACGCAGGATCCATGACAAGGCCGTTGAACGCACCGGGTCGATGTCCTGGGCGTTGCCGATCAGCACGGTCTTGATCCGCGCGTCATCCAGGACGACGCGCACGGAGGCAAGTTCCTGGACGAGGGTGGTCCGGCGCAGCCCGCCGACCGTGGCGCGGATGGACTCCAGGGCCTCGCTGTTCAGCGCGCGGATTTGGCGCAGCTCGGCGCGAGCCGCCTGGACATCGGTCTCCAGCAATCGTTCGGCGAGCTCGGCCTTCAGGCCGATCGCGGTGAGCGAGTGCCCCAGCACGTCGTGCACGTCCCGGGCCATCCGTTCCTGTTCGGCCAGCAGCGCATAGTCGAGGCGCAGGTCGTCTGCCGCGATGCTGCGCCGTATGAGCGCGGTGTTCACCGCGTTGACGACGATGAGCACCACCAGCAGACCCAGCAGGAAGACGTAATCGCCCAATCCGGCGGGGATGGCGACTGACAGTGCCGCGGCCAGCACGCCGGCGTTGACGATCCACATGCTGCGCACCGAGAGCAGATAGGCGGCGAAGCTGACCAGGAACGGGCCGAGGCTGATGGCGTCGGCCCCCAGGATCGGGAGGGTGGCCGCGGTGATCGCCAACAGGGCACCGAAGGGGACCCAAGCGCGTCCGTGGCCGCTCGCGCTGACCCCGAGTTCCGAGCTGTAGGTGAAAAAGCCCCACAGGTAGACGGCGGCGAAGGCCGCCACCAGCCCATACCCGGCGACCTTGGCGGGCATGGGCTGCGTTGATTCGGTGATGGACAGGATCGGGAAGATCAGGAAGACGACCCAAACCGCTGCCAGCAGCCAGCCGAACCTGGACCAGAAAGAGTCCGGGTCCCCGGTCTCGCCGCTCACCGTCTTGCCCGGGACCGGCGAACTGCCCAGAGTGCGAACAGCGCGAAGAGAAGAGTCCATGCCACCAGATTAGCGACAAGCATGCCCAGCGAATCCGTGCCCGCCCCCTCGCCCGCGCCAAAACCCTCGGTCAACGGGTAGCGCACCAACCCCGCGTATCCGTACATGGGGGTGAAGCGGGCGATCTCCAGCATGGTCCCGCTCAGCGGCATGAAGACGTTGCCGAAGAACGCGAAGAACACCATGCCGCCGCTGGCCACCCCCAGGGCTGTCTCGGACTTGAAGGCCATGCCGATGCCCATCCCGTAGAGGGCAAAAATCCCAGATCCAATCACGGTTAGCAGGAAGCTTGCCGTCCAGACCCAGGGGGCATCGGCTTGCGCCCCGGTGGCGGACCCAACGGCGAAGACCAGCCCGGCACAGCCGGTGGCCACGATCATCGCCACGGCGAGCTTGGAGGCGACGAAGCCGGAGGGCTTCATGGGCGTCAGGGCGATCTGGCGTCCCCAGCCCAGCATGGCCTCGGTTGCAGCGGTTCCGGCAATGGAGGTCGTGGCAAGCGCCGCCCCGTAGGCGGCCATCGACGCCATGACGTAGAACTTCACGTTCCCGTTGCCGGCGGGTTCTCCCCCGCCGCCGAACATGTTGCCGAAGAGCAGGTACATCACCACGGGCATCAGCACCGTGAACATCAGGTTCCCGACATCCCGGGATTGGCGGAAGAGTTCAATGCGCACATATGTCGGGTTCATGATTCTTCTCCGGTCAAAGCCATGAAGGCCGCCTCAAGGGTCGGCGTGGTGATTTCCAGGTCGGTGGCAGCCAGCTCGCCCAGCAGCATCCGCGCCGCGCCATCCGAGTGGGGACCGGTCACCGAGACCCGGTTCCCGTTCAGCCGCACCGAGGAGACCTGTTCGAGCGTTTCCAGGGCCGCAACCGCGGGTGCGGTGGGACGGTCGGACGGGAGCGTGGCGCTGACGACGCGTCCCCCGGTCATTTCGCGCAGATGCGCGGTGGGCCCGTCGGCCAGCACGCGACCGGCCCCGATCAGGACGGTGCGTTGGGCGAAATCCTGGGCCTCTTCAAGGTAATGGGTGGCGAACAGGACGGTGCGCCCCGCAAGCGCGTCCTGGCGCATGGTGTCCCAGAAGGCCCGGCGGGCCGAGACGTCCATGCCCGCGGTGGGTTCGTCCAGGATCAGCAGTCGCGGATCGGGCAGCAGGGCCAGGGCGAACTTGAGCCGTTGCTGCTCGCCGCCCGAGCACTTGGAGACCTTGCGCCTGGCCAGGGAGGTGATGTCGGTGCGTTTCATGACGGTGTCGATCCGCTCCTTGGCTCCGTGCAGCGCGGCGATCGCGGTGACGGTCTCACGCACCGTGAGATCGCGTAGCAGCCCGCCGGTCTGCAGGACCGCGGAGATCTCCCCGGCCTCCACGGCCTCGCGCGGGGCCCTGCCGAACACCGAGATGGTGCCCGAGGTGGGCGCGGTCAGCCCGAGCATCATGTCGATCGTGGTGGTCTTTCCGGCACCATTGGGCCCTAGGAACGCAACGATCTCCCCGGTGCCCACGCGCAGGTCGATCCCTGCGACGGCCTCGAACCGGCCTTCGTTGGTGTGGAAGGACTTGTGCACGCCCCGGAGCTCCAGTGCCAGTGCGTGGGCAAGCGGCGTGGTCGCCGATTGATGTGCGGTCGTGGTTTTCATGCTTCAAGTCTGCCCAGTACCGGCACGCGGCAGAAGTGCAAAATGTCATGCATTCCAATGTCAGTTGTCGCACGACCGGGCCTTTCGCGTGCATTGTTGGCGAGCCGAACCGCTATCGGCCCCATGCGTGGCGGCGGAGTCCGTCACCCCCGCCACCGGACGCACGCCCCGCAATACTCCATCACGAGTCACGATTCCTTCAGGCGGAACTTAGTCAGCGATCCGCCTCTCAGTCCGTGGCTCGTCAAGCGGCCAAGAATCGCAAGATCATCGACTTTGAGCATCTTTATTCAAATAGCTGATTCCGCATAACGGAATCTGCGAAAAAATTATGGAAGTGATGAACATCCATGACTAAGCTCACACTGTCGGGCGGCGTTCCACCCGGTTCCTTCTCACCAAACCAGAAAGCCCCCATGGAAACCCTCGCGGAAATACGCAGTTCGGCCATGAGCCGGTTCCAGGTGATGACCGTCGTCATTGCCTTGACCTTGATCCTCATCGACGGTTTCGACGTGGCCGCCATGGCCTACGCCGCACCGGTACTCTCCCGCGAGTGGGGCATCTCGCCTGCCGCCCTCGGATTCCTGCTGAGTGCAAGCCTTTTCGGCATGGCCGCCGGTTCCATCTTCCTCACTCCTCTTGCCGACAAGATCGGTCGACGCCGTCTCACGTTGATCTCGCTTGTCGTCATCAGCATCGGCATGGTCGCCTCGGTCTTCGCCACCGACGCCACCCAGCTGTTGGTCTTCCGGATCCTGACCGGCCTGGGTGTCGGCGGCATGATGGCCAACCTCAACGTCCTGGTCTCCGAATACTCCTCGGACAAGCGTCGCGGCTCGATCATGGGCATCTACACCGCCGGCTACCCGATCGGTGCCACCATCGGCGGCATCGTTGCAGGACCGTTGATACCGAGCTTCGGCTGGCACTCCCTCTTCGCAGTCGGCGCGGTACTGACCATCATCATGCTCGTCGTTTCCTGGCTGTGGCTTCCAGAATCCCTCGACTACCTGTTGACCCGCCGCCCGGCTGGCGCCCTCAAGAACGTCAACGCTATCCTTGCCAAGATCGGGCGCCCTGCACTGGACGAGCTGCCGGCCTCCACGGCCGCCGGCAAGGAGCAGTCGGCAATCCGCGAAATCCTGACCGGCCCGATCCGCTTCCGCACCTTCATGCTCTGGGCCGGCTACGGCTGCCTCGTGGCCGCGTACTACTTCGCCAACACCTGGACCCCGAAGATCATTGCCGGCGTCACCGGCGACAATTCGATCGGCGTGACCACCGGCACGATTGTCAACGCCGGGGGCATCCTGGGCTGCTTCGTCTTCAGTGCCCTGGCCGTGCGCTTCCGCGCACGCCCGCTGCTGGTCATCGCGCTTCTCGGATCGGCCGCCGCCTACATCGTCTTCTCCATGCTCTTTACCCAGATCACCCTAGCCATGGTGCTCGCGCTCTTCCTGGGCATGCTCACCACCGCGGGCATCGCCGGCTTCTACACGGTCTCCCCCGAGATCTACAGCGCCCGTGCCCGGGCAACCGGTGTCGGCTGGATGATCGGCCTGGGCCGCCTGGTTTCCATCGTTGCCCCGATCCTGGTCGGCTACCTGCTGTCCGGAGGCTGGCAGCCGGAGAACATCTTCGTGCTCTTCGCCGCCCCGCTGGCCGCATCCGCCCTGTGCATCCTGGCCCTGGGCCACTCGCTCAAGCGCCAGGCCCGCACGGCGCAACCCATTGCCGCCACCGTCTCCTGATTCGACCCACACCTGCACCAGCCCCGCCAACGGTGGCGGACCCGTCCGCCACCGGCAAGGAATAAACACCACCCATGAGCAAGATCAACGTCGCAGACCTCGTCGCCATCGACATGCACGTCCACATCGAATCCGATGACCACGGCCATACCGACATGCCCGACAATTTCCGCGAAGCGGCCCAGGCGCATTTCGGCGCTGCCCACGACCCCCTGGGAATCGAGGCCGTCGCGGCCCACTACCGCGACCGCAACATGGCGGCCGTCGTGTTCACCGTGGACCACGAGGCCACCACCGGCCACCCGCCGATCTCCAACCGCTACATCGCCGAGGAGGCTGCCAAGCACGCAGACGTGCTGATCCCCTTCGCCAGCATCGACCCGGCCCGCGGCAAGGCGGCCATCATCGAGGCCCGCATCCTCGTGGAGGACTTCGGGATCAAGGGATTCAAGTTCCACCCGAACCTGCAGTCCTTCTTCCCCAACGACCACGCCGCCTACCCGCTGTACGAGGAAATCCAGTCCCTGGGCGTCCCCGCCCTCTTCCACACCGGGCAAAGCGGCATCGGCGCCGGGATGCCCGGCTCCGGCGGGATCCGGCTGAAGTACTCCAACCCGATGGCGCTTGACGACGTGGCGGTGGACTTCCCCGAGCTGCGCATCATCATGGCCCACCCTTCCTTTCCGTGGCAGGACGAGGCCCTGGCGGTGGCGGTGCGCCACAACCACGTGTACATCGACCTCTCCGGCTGGTCTCCCAAGTACTTCCCGGCCAACCTGGTGCAGTACGCCAACACCATGCTCCAGGACAAGGTTCTCTTCGGCTCCGACTTCCCGTTGCTGCCGCCGGACCGCTGGATGGCCGACTTCGCAAAGTTGGACCTGCGAGACGGCCCGCGCCAAAAGATCATCAAGGACAACGCCGTGAGGTTACTCGGACTCGATTCCGGCACCATCGCTTCCTAACGCACCGCCAGGCCCGTCGTCGGGCTCCTTGGACGACACGAACACCATTGAAGGAAAGAACCATGAAGAACACCGAACCCGGCGCCCTGCTGCGGCCCGCACCCTCACGCGATGACTGGTCAAACAGCCAAATGGGCCGCTTCCTGGAAAAGATCGAGGCCAAGACCGGTCGGCACTTCGCTGACTACGAGGACGCCTGGGCCTGGTCGGTTCAGAACCTTGAGGACTTCTGGGGCGAGGTCTGGGACCACTTCGAGATCATCAGCCACGCTCCGTACACCTCGGTGCTCACCGAGCGCACCATGCCCGGGGCGCAGTGGTTCGCCGGCGCCCGGATCAACTTCACCGAGCACGTGCTGCGCTCCCTGGCGCGCCGCCCGGACGACACCATGGTCAAGTCCCGCAGCCAGACCAATGGTTCCATCGACTGGAGTGGCGCACGCCTGATCGAGGAAATCGAGCGCATCCAGCAGGGCCTGATCCGCCACGGCATCAAGTCCGGGGACCGGGTCGCCGGCTACCTGCCCAACATCCCGCAAACCGTTGCCGCCTACTTCGCCGTCATCGGCCTGGGCGCCATCTGGTGCTGCGTGCCTCCGGAAATGGGTGTCAAGGGCGTTCTGGGACGCATTGGCCAGCTGGAGCCGAACCTGTTGATCTCCATCGACGGCTACCGCTGGGGCGACAAGCCGATCTCCAAGCTCGATGACCTTGCCAAGGTCCGTGCCGAGCTGCCGGGCATCCCCACCGTGCTGCTGCCCTACCTGGAGCCAGGCCTGGACACTGATGCCGCGGCACCGGGTGCGCAGTCCTGGGTAGACTTCACCGCCGAGCGTGCCGAAGCAGTCATTGAGCCGGTGCCCTTCGAGCATCCGATGACGGTGCTCTTCTCCTCCGGCACCACCGGCACCCCCAAGGCCATCGTGCACTCCCACGGGGGCCTGCTGCTGGAGCACTACAAGGCCATGGGCCTGCACAACGACCTCTCCGAGGCAGACACCGCGTACTGGTTCTCCACCACCGGGTGGATGGTCTGGAACATGGGCGCCTCCTCGCTGCTGGTGGGTGCCTCCCTGGTCCTCCAGGACGGGGACCCCAACTGGCCGACCCTTGACGGTGAGTGGTCGCAGTGGGCAGTCATGGCCGAAACCGAATCGACCTACATGGGCACCGGATCGGCCTACCTGGCCGCCTGCGCCCACGCGGGTGTGGAACCGGGGACGAAGTGGGACCTGGGCCGACTGCGTGAAATCCAGTGCTCCGGTTCCCCGTTGGCTGCAGACGTTGCAGGCTGGGCGTATGACTCGATCAACCCCGATCTGGTAATGGCTCCGACCTCCGGCGGCACCGACATCTGTGCCGCATTCCTGGGCGCCAGCCCACTGTCAGCCGTCCACGCCGGGGAAATGGCCTGCCGCCCGCTGGGCGTTGCCGTGGATTCCTGGGACCACGAGCGCAACTCCCTGCGCGGGGAACCGGGCGAACTGGTTGCCACGCTGCCCATGCCCTCGATGCCGGTGTTCTTCTGGAACGATCCGGACAATGAGCGCTACAACTCCAGCTACTTCGATGTCTTTGAGGGAATCTGGCGCCATGGTGACTGGCTGGTGCGCACCGAACGCGACACCTGGGTCATCACCGGCCGCTCGGACGCCACGCTGAACCGCGGCGGCGTGCGCCTGGGCACTGCCGAGTTCTATGCGCTGCTCGATGGCCATCCCGGCGTCAACGACGCCATGGTGATGCACTTCGAACAGGGCGGCGCGATGGGGCAACTGGTGTTGCTGGTGGAGGCGGCCGAGGAAGCCGACACCGTGGCACTGGAGCGTTCGATCCGCACCGCGCTGCGCACCCAGCTGTCCCCGCGCCACGTCCCGGACCACGTGTTGTTCGTGCGCAGCATCCCGCGCACGCGCACCGGCAAGCGCATGGAAATCCCGCTCAAGCGTCTGGTGCAGGGTGGTTCCGGCGGCGTGCTGGACACCGGCGTGCTGGTCAATCCGCAGGATCTGGACGAGACGGTGGAGTCCGTCTCCCGCATCCTGGCCGGAGCCTAGGCACGCCCCTGTCTCTCCCTCGGGTGCCTCCTCCGCGCGTCGAAAGTCGGCGGGTGGAGGCGCTCGACATTTAAAAATTGCGCATAGCGGAATCTTGCACCAACTTATTGCGACGGACGCAACCCGGGCATAGGCTCGAGAAAACGTGACTTACACCACAGGCCTGCCTGTGGCCAATGAACAAGGAGCACCAACGCATGAACCTGGACCTGGAAGAACTCGCGGCGATCATTGAACAGCTGGACAAGACCGAGTTCACCGATTTCCGCTATGAAAAGGGCGACCTGCGCCTCCACGTGCGACGCGGCGGCCACTTCGAGGAGCAGCCCGCGGCACAGTCCGCCGCAGCCGCAGCACCTGCCATGAGCGCTGCGCCGACAGCGGCACCGGTTCCTGCCCAGGTCGCTGCACCGGCCGCCGCCCCCGCCGCGGGCCTGGACCCGAACAACCTTCCGGCCGGGCACGTGGCCATCACTTCCCCGATGCTCGGCACCTACTACGGGGCGCCGAAGCCGGGGGAACCGCGTTTCGCCGCGCTGGGCGACAGTGTTGAGGCCGACTCGGTGCTGTGCATCGTTGAGGTCATGAAACTGATGAATTCGGTCACCGCGGGCTCCACCGGCGAGATCGCCGCCGTGTTCGTCGCCGACGGCGACCTGGTCGAATTCGGCCAGACCCTCTTCGCACTCAAGGTTGCGGCATGACCGAGCGCATCTTCATTGCCAACCGCGGCGAGATCGCCGTGCGGATCATCGAGGCCTGCGACCGGCTCGGCTTTGAAACCGTGCTGGGCGTCTCCAGCGCCGACCGCCAGACACTCGGCGCACGCCGCGCCACCCGCACCGTGGTGATCGGCGGACCGCGCCCCACCGACAGTTACCTCAACGCCGACGCAGTGCTCCAGGCGGCCATCTCCACCGGTTGCACCGCCCTGCACCCCGGCTACGGCTTCCTGTCGGAAAATCCCGACTTCGCCACGAAGTGCGCGGAAAACGGCATCGTCTTCATCGGGCCTTCCCCCGAGGCCCTGCGGGCCTTGGGCGACAAGCTCACCGCCCGGGCACTGGCCGAGTCCGTTGGCGTCCCGGTCTCCGCGGGCGGAACCGCCACCAGCGCCGCAGAGGTCCACGAACTGGCCGAATCCATCGGTTATCCGGTCCTGGTCAAGGCCGCCCACGGCGGCGGCGGGCGTGGCATGAAGCTCGTTGAATCCGCCGCGGATCTCGAGGAAGCCTGGTCCCTGGCCTCGTCCGAGGCCGAATCAGCCTTCGGCAACGGCACCGTCTTCCTGGAACGCTTCGTCACCGATGCCAAGCATGTCGAGGTGCAGATCCTCGGCGACCGGCACGGCAACCGCATCCATCTCGGTGAGCGCGAATGCTCGGTGCAGTTCCGCTACCAGAAGGTCGTGGAGGAGGCACCCTGCGCGGCCTTGCCGGAGGAAACGCGCACCCTTTTGCACGCCAGCGCACTGAAGATCGCCGTGGCCTTGGATTACGTCGGGTTGGGGACCGTCGAGTTCCTCTACGATGTCGACCGCGACGAATTGGCGTTCCTGGAAGTCAACCCCCGGGTCCAGGTCGAGCACCCGGTGACCGAGGCAGTCACCGGCGTCGACCTGGTGCGCGAACAGATCCTTGCGACCCTGGGTCACCCACTGGAGATCACCCAGGAAGGGATCTCTCTCGCCGGACATGCGATCGAATGCCGGATCACCGCCCAGGACCCGGACAAGGCGCTAGCGCCCTCCCCGGGGAGGGTCACCCGCTGGCGGCCCTCGGTGGCCGGCGGCACCCGGCTGGACACCCACATCTACGAGGGATACCTGTTCCCGCCCTACTACGACGCACTGATGGGCAAGCAGATCGTGTGGGCGGCCGACCGGGACTCGGCGATCAAGCGGATGGAGGGCGTGCTGGAGAACTTCGTCATCGAGGGGCTCACCACTTCGCTGCCGCTGCTGCGCAGGATCATGGCCCACCCCGACTACCGCTCCAATGCAGTCACCACGCACTGGCTCAACCACGAACTCGCCCAGGAGGTGCGCTAAATGGCAGACATCAACCTCGTCGACGTCTCGCTGCGCGACGGCAACCAAAGCATCTGGGGCGCCACCGGCGTCACCACCCGCATGGCCAAGGGTGTTGCCCCGGCCCTGGACAAGGTCGGATACAAGGCGCTCGAGCTGCTCTCCAGCACCCTCATGGCCACGGCGGTGCGCTACCACGCCGAGGATCCCTGGGAGCGGCTGCGCGCAGTCCGGGACCTCACGCCCAACACGACTCTGGGCTTCTTGACCACCGGCAAGCGCTTCATCACCTTCCATCGCACCCCCGATGCCGTCTTCGAGCTGGCCTTTTCCCTGCTGGCACGCAACGGCGTCAAGCGCCTGTGGGTCATCGACCCGATGCATGACATGGACGGTGCCAAGCGCACGGCCCAGATGGCCAAGCGTGTGGGCTTCGAAGAAGTCATCGGCGGCATCTGCTACACCACCAGCCCCGTGCACACCGATGCCTATTTTGCCGCCAAGGCCGCCGAACTGGAGGCCTGCGACGCGATTGATTCGCTCTACCTCAAGGACCCGGCCGGGTTGCTCACCCCCGACCGGGTCAAGTCCCTGGTGCCGCAGCTGCAAGGGGCCCTGAAGCATAAGGAGTTCGCCGAGATCCACTCGCACTCCACCACCGGGCTCTCGCCGCTGACCGTGTTGGATGCCGCGGACCTGGGGATCCACACCATCCACTGCGCACTACCGCCGCTGGCCAACGGCAGCTCCCACCCCGAGGCCCAGCGACTGGTCGCAAACCTGCGGGCCCGCGGCCACCACGTCGATGTCAATGTGGGCGCCATGGCCGAGGCCTCCCGGTACTTGGTGCGCCAGGCAAAAATCAAGAACCTCCCGGTCGGCTCGCCCAACGAATACGACGAGGCCTACTACCGGCACACCATCCCGGGCGGCGTGCAGTCCACCACCCGACGCCAGCTGGCCGAAATCCGCCAGGAACACCTCTTCGACGCGGTCATCGAGGAATCGGTGCGGGTGCGCGAGGATTTGGGCTGGCCGATTGTGATGACGCCCTTCGCCCAGTACATCGTCACCCAGGCAACGCTGAACGTGATGACCGGAGAGCGCTACAAGCAAATTTCCGACGAGGTCATTGACCTGCTGCGCGGGGACTTCGGGCCGCTGCCGGGCACCGTGAACCCCGAGCTCATGGACAAGGCCATGTCCACGGCTCGGGGCAAGAAGCCGGTCAACGACGGCGGGGAGATCACCATCAAGGAATTGCGCCGCCGCTTCGGGGCCACCATCAGCGATGAGGAGCTGCTGTTGCGCGCTGTCATGCCGGCCGAACAAGTTGACGGCATGTATGCCGCCAAGGCCTCCTCGCCCGTCGCGACGCTGACCCGGCTGCTGGAGGCCTCGGGATCGGGCAGCGGCGCACGATCGGTATCCGTCTCCGATGGCACCACCAGCTTTTCCATCAATCGCTCGGACACCGGGTCACAGAAAGTGGGTGCATGATGAGTGAAAAAATCACCGCCTCGCGCGGTTGGATGCTGGATGTTGACGGTTGCCTGGTGCGGACCTCGCGGGCCGGAGGTGCCGGCGGCACGCCCATGCCGTTGGCCGCCGAGTTCCTCACCGCGCTCTACGCGGCCGGGCACAACGTCATCGTGTGCACCAACGCCTCGGAGAAGACCCCGCAGGAATATGCCGCCCACCTGCGTGAGATCGGGTTGCCGGTGCGCGACGAGGACTTCATGACCGCCGGCTCCGCGGCTGCCGAATACATCACCCACCACCATCCAGGGGCCCGGGTCCTGGTGCTGGGTGCCGAGGGCATTGCCGCACCCCTGCGGGCACTTGGCGTGACCTTTGCCGATCCGCATTCCCCGGCCGACGTCGTGGTGGTGGGGGCGGACAGCTCCTACAGCACCCAAAACCTGAACGCCGCAGCGCTGGCCGTTGATGCAGGGGCGCCTCTTTACACCACCGTCAGCTCGCCGTGGTTCCACGGCGGGGCGGGCAAATCGATCTGCGTCTCCGCCGCCATGGCCCACGCCATCACCTGGGTCACCGGAGTCGAGCCGAAGGTTCTGGGCAAGCCCTCCCCCGAGCTGGGCGAAACCCTGATCCGCCGGCTCGGGCATCCGCCCGAAGCCATCACCATCGTCGGGGACGCCCCGGCAGAAATCCAGCTCGCCCGCCACATGGGCGCCAACTCGGCCCTGGTGCTTTCCGGGGCCATCACCGAAGCCGGACTTGGGTCCATGGCCGAAGCCGAGAGACCGGATGTGGCCCTGGCCGACATCGCAGAACTTCACGAAATGCTCTTCCCCGCCCTTTCAATGACGCAAGGAAAATGACCATGACCAACGAAGTAAACCGTTTCCCGTTCTTCCACGAGGCCGAGGTTCCCGCCGGCGGCGAGGGATGGGAGTCGATGTACCCCTACTACCTGGTGCCGGGCACCGAAACCCGTGAGCACGAGGACAAGCAGTTCTGGTTCGCAGACACCATGCACTGGTCCCGCGGCTGCCACCCCTTCGACAGCATCGGCGCCGAGGCCGTGTACCTGGGCGTGGGCACCTTCAGCACCCGCATCTTCGCCCTTCCGGTCTCCCTGGGATTGGATGTGCGCGTGGTCAACGGCTACGTCTACATCTCCCCGCTGGCCGTCACGGACCCGGCACGCATCGCCGAGCGGGCCGAAGTCTTCCAGAAGCGTGCAGGGTACTACTACCAAAACTGGGACGAGCTCTACGGCAAGTGGAAGACCAAGATGGAGGGCGCCATCGATTCATTGCGCACCATCTCCTTCCCGGCACTGACCGAATACGATCCCGACGAGGTGGTCTTGGAGGCCCGCGGCCGCTCGGATGCGATGGCAGTCATTGAGAACTACCACCGCATGACCGATGAGTTCTTCGCGATCTGGCAGTACCACTTCGAGTTCCTGAACCTGGGCTACGGCGGCTACATCACCTTCTTCCAGTTCTGCAAGCAGGCCTTCCCGTTGATCAGCGAGCAGTCCATCTCACGGATGGTCGCCGGCGTGGATGTGCTGGCCTTCCGCCCGGATGACGAGCTGCGCAAGCTGGCCGCGCGTGCCAACGACCTGGGACTGGTCGCCGAGGTGACCGCCGGACATTCGGCCGACGAGCTGCGCGAATTACTGGAGCAGAGCGAAAACGGCCGCACCTGGCTGGCCGAATTCAACGCCGTGCGCACCCCGTGGTTCGACTACTTCACCGAATACGGCTTCACCCACGACCAGGAAACCTGGAACTCGGACCTCTCGGTGCCGTTGCAGGGCATCTCCCGCTACGCGGCGAAGATCGCGGCCGGCGAGGACATCGCCCGCCCGATCCAGCGCCTGCGCGAGGAACGCGACGAGATTGTCACCGAGTACCGCGCGCTGCTCACCGGCCCGGAGGCCGCGCAGTTCGACGAGCTGCTGGGCCTGGCCCGCAAGGTGTTCCCCTACATCGAGGAACACAACATCTACGTCGAGCACTGGGCACACAACGTCTTCTGGGAAAAGAGCCGCGAGCTCTCCCGCTTCCTGGTGGCGGCAGGCTTCCTCACGGAGGCAGATGACATGTTCTACCTGAACCGCTTTGAGCTGGACACCGTGCTGGCCGACGTCATCCAGTCCTGGGCCATCGGGGTCGATTCCCGCGGCAAGGCACGCTGGGCAGCGGAGATCGAGCGTCGCAAGCCGATCGTCGCCGCGCTGCAGGCAGCTTCGGCCCCACCGGCCTACGGCATCCCGCCGGAACAGGTCACCGATCCGTTCGCGGTGATGAACTACGGGGTCACCACCGAACGGGTGGCCGACTGGCTCGGCTCTGCCGACGGAGATGAGAACGTACTCTCTGGCATCCCGGGATCCCTGGGCATCGTGGAGGGACCGGTGCGCGTGCTGCGCAGCGAAAAGGACCTGGCGCAGCTGCAGCCCGGGGAAATCCTGGTTGCCCCGATCACCGCACCCTCCTGGGCTGCGGCGTTCGCGGTGGCCACCGGCGTGATCACCGACATCGGCGGCATGATGTGCCACGCGGCGATCGTCTGCCGCGAATACGGCATCCCCGCGGTGGTGGGCACCGGCTTTGCCACGGCCCGCCTGAAAACCGGCCAGCGCGTGCGCATCGACGGCAAGACCGGCAAGGTGCTGGTGCTCGACGCCGAACCCACAGGCGATCCGACCGCAATCACCGACGACTCCGGCATTCCGGCAAGCCGCTAAGTAGACCAAGGACATCGACATGCTTACCCTCGAATTCACCGACCCGCAGTGCTCCACCACGTCCTTGGTCGGCGGCAAGGCCGCAAGCCTGGCCCAGATGACAGCGCAGGGACTTCCCGTGGCTCCCGGCTTCGCCGTGACCGCCGAGTCCTACCACCGCTATCTGGCCGAGGACGGGCTGCAGGCGCACATCGACCAGGTGCTGGGCAGCCTGGGAACCAACCCCGGCCAGGCACAGTTCGACGAGGCCGAACGGCTCATCGGCGCCCGGCTGATGGAGGTTCCGCTGCCCGAGGACGTCGCAACGGCGATCCGTGACGCCTACGCCAAGCTCTCCAACGAGTGCCAGGTGGCGGACGTGGCGGTTGCGGTGCGTTCCTCGGCCACTGCCGAGGACTCGGTCGACGCCAGCTTCGCCGGGGAGTTTGAGACCTGGGTGGACATCGTGGGCATCGAAGGCGTGATCGCCCACGTGCACAAGTGCTATGCCAGCGTGTTCACCGGGCGGGTGCTTTCCTATCTGGCCGAGAAGAAGATGCACCCGCAGCAGTTGGAAATGGCGGTGGTCATCCAGAAGACCGTCCGTGCCCGGGCCGCCGGGGTGATGTTCACCCTGAGCCCCACCAGCGGGGACCGTTCGCGGATCGTGTTGGAGGCCAGCTGGGGTCTGGGCCTGTCGGTGGTCGGAGGCGAGGTCACCCCCGACCGCTTCATGCTCGAGAAGATCACCCTGGAGGTGGTGCTCCGCGAGACCGGGCACAAGCACATCGAGTACCGCCGCGGCGACGCACCACAGCCGGTGCCGGCCGACCGCCAAGACGTGTTGTGCCTCAGCGACGAGGAAGTCGTGGAGCTGGCCAAGTTCGGCAAGCGCCTCGAGCAGATCCACGGCAGCGCCCAGGACATCGAGTTCGCCATCGACGAGGAGCTTCCCGAGGGCAAGAACCTGGTCCTGCTGCAGTGCCGCCCCGAAACCGTCTGGTCAAACATCGAGCGCAAGCCGGCGTTCGACACCGGCGCCTCGATGATGAGCTGGATCACCAGCAGCATCTCCGGCGGCACCGGCACTGCACCGACGGACACGCACTCGCACTGAGCAGTGGCACAAGGATGGCGGCGGCCCGGAGCATGCATTCGGTCCGCCGCCATCGCCATGCCCGGCCCAGCGTCTAGGAAGCGGCGTTGAGCAATTGCGTGGTGATGCCCTCGGCTGCCCGGTGCAGGGCCGTGAGGTGGGTGGGCATGTCAGCCCGCTCGAAGCGGATGCTAGGCGTTGCGGTGGTGATGGCAGCCACCGGGCGACCGTCCGCGTCGTTGATGCTCACGCCCAGGCCCACCACCCCCTGCTCGGTCTCCTCGAAATTGGTGCCAAAGCCCTCACGGCGGATCCGTGTCATGCTCCGCTTGAGCGTGGCCATCGTGGTGATCCGCCCGGTGGGCCAGGTCGGCAGGCCGGATCGGTAGAGGTCCTCGAGTTCGGTGTTCGTCAGCCGCGCCAGCATCGCCTTGCCCCCGGCGGAGACGAACGCCGGCATCTTGTCGCCCACGCGCATTCCGACGCGCAACGTCCGCTTGGACTCGATTCCGTCGATGAATTGGATGTTGCCGCCTCGCAGCACCATCAGCTGGACAGTTTCGCCCACGGTTTGTTGCAGTTCCACCAGCGACTCGTGCGCGTGCTTTCGGATGAGCTGCGTGGAAAAGGCCTCAGCGCTTCGATCGGAGAGTGCCGGACCCAGCCGGTAGTGTCGGTCGTGGTCCTGCGCCGCGAAGCCCCGGAAGGTCAGGGCCGAAAGCAAACGGTGCGCCGTCGAGGGCGCCACATCGAGCTGCTCGGCCGCGGCCTTCACCGACAGCGGACCTTGGTCGCGCATTCGCATGAGCAACAGCAGTGCGCGGTCTACCGACTCGACGGGCGATGACTTGTTCTCCATGGTGAAATCATGGCACAGCCCCCGAACCGCAACCCAACCGCCGCTGCATCATGGCCAGGCGCAAATCACCTACTCTGAGTGAGTGGTCAACTACACCTTCAAGCAATTGCAGTACTTCATCGCGGTGGCCGATGCCGGCACGATCTCCGGTGCCGCCGCGGCCTGCCACATCTCGCAGGCAGCGATGTCCCAGTCCATTGGGGAACTCGAGCGCATCGTCGGCTCCCAGCTGCTGGTGCGCCACCGGGCCCGCGGCGTGGTGCTGACCGCGGTGGGAACCCACTTCCTGCGCGACGCAAAGGAGCTGGTCAGGCACGCCGAAGAGGTCCAGGGCCTGATCGGCGAGCGCCAGAGTGGCCTGGTGGGGCCGCTGAACATCGGGATGTATTCGGGGCTCTCGGCCTTTTGGCTGCCGGTCGTCTGCGAGCAGTTCACCAAGCCCAACCCGGGCCTGGAGGTGCGCATCACCGAGGGCGACGGCGCCGAGCTGCAGGAGCGATTGCTGGAGGGCTATCTCGATGCGGTGATCACCCACACCCGCCACCTGCTGCCCCACGTGCAGCACACCACGGTGATGAGCGGGCGACCCTATGTCCTGTTGTCGGCCGGGCACCGGCTTGCGGGCAACGGAACCGTTCGGCTCAGCGAGCTGGCCGACGAAGACTTCGTGTCCCTGGACATCCCCACGGTGCGTGACAACCAGTTGGTGAACCTTCGCATGTCCGGCCTGGACCCGAAGATCGCCTGGAGCAGTTCGAACTTCGAGGCGGTGCGCGGCATGGTGGCCCGGGGTCTGGGCTACACGGTGCTGGTGCAGCGTCCCCCGGTGAACCTGAGCTATGACGGGTTGCCGCTGGCCGTGCTGGAGATCGAGGGGCCGGTGGGCCACAGCGACATCTGCGTCGCCTACACGGCATCGGAGAGGCCAAGTCTGCGACTGCGGGCCTTCATCGAGTTCTGTGAAGGCATCGGTGCCGAACGCGAGCAGGGGCCGGATCCGTCCTGAATGGACGGGTCCGGCCCCTGGCCGCGGAGGCGTTACCCGGCTACATGTGCTCGGCGCCCAGGTCGGCGTCCTTGCCTTCCTTGATGCTGCGCATGGCCAGAGCGGCGACCAGGAAGACCCCAGCCCACACGGCCCCGGCGATCCACAGCGAGCCTCCGCCCAGCAGCACCAGGCCGGTGACGATCATCGGGGTGAACCCGGCACCCAGCGTGGAGGATAGCTGGTAGACCAGCGAGGCACCGGTGTAGCGGATCCGGGTGGGGAACAGTTCGGCGGTAAAGGCACCGAACGGGCCAAAGATGGTTCCCTGGACCACGCCGTTGGCCAGGAAAAGTGCAATCGCAAAGAGCCAGAGCTCGCCCAGCTGCAGCATCCACATCATCGGCAAGGCCAGCACCGCGCCGGCGAGGATGCCGAACATCATGACCGGTCGGCGGCCCAGTCGGTCGGAGTAGCGGGAAGCAAACCACACGGCGACGATGGTCAGGGTGGCGCCCACGGCCTTGATGTTGAGCACCGCGGTGCGGTCCATGCCGGCTTCCTCGACGACGTAGGAGATGGCCCAGACCGTCATCAGGCCCTGCACGGTGTAGGAGCTCATGCCCACCAGCGTGCCCATGAGCACCGACTTCGGGTACTTGGTCAGCACTTGCATCAACGGGATCTTCTTCTCCTCGGCCTTGCCCTCGAGAGCCAGGAACAGTGGGGATTCGGTGACCTTGAGCCGGATGACCAGGCCGATGGCGACCAGGCCCAGGCTGGCGATGAACGGGATGCGCCAGCCCCAGGCCAGGAACTGCTCGGTGGGCAGCGTGGAAACGGCGGAGACGGCAAGGGTAGCCAGTACCGCGCCGGCCGGGCCGCCCATGTTTGCGAAGCTGGCGGCGAAGCCGCGGCGTTCCTTGGGTGCGTGTTCCAGTGCCATGAGCATGGCCCCGCCCCATTCCCCGCCCACGGCCAGACCCTGGATGATGCGCAGCGTAATCAGCGCGATCGGAGCGATCACGCCCACCTGCGCTGTCGGCGGCAGCAGGCCGATGATGGTCGAGGCGACGCCCATCATCACCATGGAGGTGATCAGCACGCCCTTGCGCCCGAGCTTGTCCCCGTAGTGCCCGAAGATGATGCCGCCCAGCGGGCGGGCCAGATAGCCAACGGCGAGCGTGGCGAAGGAGGCGAAGAGAGCCACCGCGGGCGTCTGGTTGACGAAGAAAACCTTGTTAAAGACCAGTGACGCCGCGGTGGCGTAGAGGATGAAGTCGTAGAACTCGATGGCACTGCCGATGAAGCTGGAGGCCAGGATCCGCCGCATGTGCGGCGAGTTCAGTGAC
Source organism: Paeniglutamicibacter sp. ORCA_105 (assembly GCF_045798545.1). Lineage (NCBI taxonomy): Bacteria > Bacillati > Actinomycetota > Actinomycetes > Micrococcales > Micrococcaceae > Paeniglutamicibacter > Paeniglutamicibacter sp. ORCA_105. Next base: position 23,031 of record NZ_JBIXLM010000022.1, read on the forward strand.
GGAACGGCGACCTCCGGGGACTGCCCGGCGGGGATCTTGGTGTGGCTCATCGTGCAACCATCATTTCTGCATCAATGCGGTTAAAGGAAATGGTATCGAGATCCTCGGGAACCAGGAAGGTTCCCGAGAAGTCCTTGGAGTGGGAGAGCCACGTGGACAATGGCGTGGTCCCGGGCACCAGGTGGTGCAGGGCCAGGGTGCGTGCCCCGGCGCGCTCGGCCAGCTCGATGGCCTGGGCGGCCGAAGTGTGTGAGAGCCGGTGGTGGTCCATCGAGGCGGCGGCCGCCTCGGTGCCGATGCTCCCGTAGCTGCGCTCGACCCAGTCGAAGTCGATGGCCTCGTGCAGCAGCAGGTCGGTGTCTCGGGCAAGCCTTACGAGGTTCTCGCACGGTGCGGTGTCCCCGGAGATCGTCACCGAGCCCTCGGCGGTGTCGAAGCGGAACGCGAACGCCGGGGCGATCGGCGGGTGCTTGACCAGGGTGGCGGTCACGGTGACCAGCTCGTCCCGATAGATCTCGAAGGGCTCGAAGTGCTCGGGGGTCGGGTTCTCGTTGGGGTGGTAGCCGGTGCCGACGGGGATTTGGATGTCCGAGGCGATGAAGTGCTCAAGCGGGGAGGGACGCAGTGCGTCGATCACGCGGTCGTTCAAGTCGGTGCCGTAGGCCTGCATGAGGTGGCTGAACATGTCCGCGGTTCCCGGGGTCGGGTTCCTCGGGTAGAGCGGGGTCGGCGGAACCAGTGCCCGCGGGGAGGCAGGCGGCAGGGCTCCGCGGTCGCCCGGGCCGATGATGTGGATCGGTGCCTGGCCGGGGGTGACGGTGAAGAGCCCGAAGATCGCCAGCGACGCCAGGTCGATGGTGTGGTCGGAGTGGAGGTGGGTCAGGAAGATCCCGCGCAGGTTCGCGGTGCTGAAGCCGGCCTTCATGAGCTGGTTACCCACGCCGGTTCCGGCGTCAACCAGGTACACGGCCTCGCCGACGACCACGGCGGTGGCGATGCCCGCACGCTTTCCGGCGTTTTCGCCGGTCCACCAACGGGGACCGCCCGCCGTTCCCAAGGTGACTACATGGGGTTTCAGGGAAGTGCTGTGCACGTGAACTGCTCCTTATGCGGGAAGAATGAGATGTCCTTCACACAAGGATGATGCCTCGCCAAGCATACGTAAAACTGTTTTTATCGAATCAATTCATTGGTTTTGCTTATGTTCACATATGACGGGTCCACGCCGGAAACACTTGAAGATTTAGGTTCATGCCTGCTCGATACGAATTCCCAGCCTGCGTTCTCTTTCAGTGCGGGTCTTGCCTCTCACTGCAGGGATTCCAGATTCCACGTACCTATGAGCCAGGAAGCATGGTGGCTTGAAACGCCACCATGCTCCAGCCGGAGCTTCCGGTCACCCAGAGGTTGGCAGTCCGGGTGGAGATCGATTTCTCAACCTCTCCACTGACCAGGCGCATCCGCATGGTGCCTGTCACGGCGGCCAGGCCGGGCACCGTTTCCCGCACCGCATCCAATTCGTGCTCAATCTCGAGATAGCGGACAGCGCCCTCCGAAATGAACGTGAACAACGTTTCCTTGCTGTCGCAACGCCCGGTGGAATGGACGTAGCTCAGGGATTCATCGAGCAATCCGTCAAGGACGGCGAGGTCGGCGGTGATCATGGCATCCAGTCGTGCGGCCTCTGCGCCGAGGACGGCTCGGCGCGGGCCGCCGGTCACATCTCTATCCACCGGAAACCTTTTGCACGGGGCGTTTGGCCCCGAACCGGGTCTCGAGGGGAATGCTGCGAAGCCCGTGAGCGTCAAGGGCATAACCATGCGCCATACCGCCGTCCTCCGGCTTGGGTGCCGTTGGCATAGGAGTGCCTGCCCAACCCGAGGCAACGAATCCCAGTATCAGCGAGCGCAGGTGACCCCCAACCTGTTCGAAGTCCTCGTCCGAGGTCCCCTCCAGCATGGGCGCATCGGACCAATCCAACCGGTTCCCGAATAGGAACGGGACGTCGAATCCGTGGGCCGATCCCATCCGCGAGTCCTTGGCCGCGTAGTCGAAACGCACCGAAGAAACCTGCTTCCCCGCCTTGCCGACTGCAAGGACAAGATCCGCTGCATAGGACTCGAACTGGTGCAGGGTCATCGCGCCGATCAGCTGCGATTTGGGCGAGTCCGGGTGCTCGGCGGCAAGATGCGCAGCCACCTCCGGCACATCCTCGAAGTGCGCACCAATGAATCCCGCCACTGCCCCCGGCCCGAAGGCCGCCTCGGGTGCCTGACCCAGAAAGGCCGACGCCTCTTGCGCAGTATGGGTCAACAATAGATCTCCCACATGCAGGCGTTGCGCCGCCGCCCTAACGTCGAAGAGATCGGCGGGCACCATGTCGTCGGCGGTGGGCATGATGCCCAGTCCCTTGCCCGCGTAGGCGCGGGAAACGCATTGCTGGGCATCCAGCAGTTCCTCCCCGGTGGCGTCCACGGCGGTCGAGCGGCCCAGCTCTTCGGCGATGATTCGCCGACGCTCCGCGGCCTCAGCGGTTCCCAGCGGTGGCTGGAACGCCAAGGAGAACAACGCCGTGCGGGCAATCATCCCGCGCGTCTGCTCCAGCTGACTGAGCAAAAACGCGTAGAAGGCACCGGCGGACTGACCGACCATGGTCAGGTTCTCCGCGTCTCCACCGTAGCCGGCAATGTTTTTGCCAACCCAGCGCAACGCCTGCACCAGGTCGCCGACACCAAGGTTTCCGCCACCGATTCCACCGGCGTGGGAGAGGATTCCGAGGCGGTAGTTGACGCTGACCACCACGCACTGCCCCTCCTCAGCGAGACGGGTACCGTCGTACCAGCGCACGGTGCCCGCGCCGGAAATGAAGGCTCCTCCCGGGATGTAGAAGAGGACCGGCAGGCCCGAGGCGCCATTTGGTGCCCAGATGTTCAGTTGGAAGGCGTCTTCCCGCTGCGGGAGTTCGGCGAGTGCCGGACCCAATAACCAGTCCAGCGCGCCAGGACGCTGCGGGAAGGCTGCAGGTTGCCCGGAGGCGCCGGCAGCTGGGTCGACCAGGGCGGAGAAGCGGTCGCCTGGATCGGCCAGTTGCCCGTAGACCACTCCTCGGTGGACCTGCACCGCGCGTGGGCTCACGCGATGATCTCGTAATCCTCGAGGTTTACGGCACGTGTCACGTTCCAGTACTCGAGCATCGGCAGCGGCCAGATCTGCGAGACGCGGCCGAACTTGTTCTTGTACCAGGTCTTTACGTCCGGGTGCCCCCAGGCCTTTCGGGCGTTGGCCGCGTCAATGGCCTCGACGAAGGTATCCAACGCCTCCTGCTTGAGGTTAAGGGCGGTGACACCGGTGGACAGGACCGTATGCATGGCGTCAAGGATGTATGTCAGCCCGTACTCGATCATGGAGAACAGCGAACCGTTGACCACGTGCCCGGTGTTCGGCCCGGAGACGATGAACAGGTTGGGGAAGCCCGGCACGGTGATGCCGGCATAGGCGGTGGCGTTGCCGGCCCAGTACTCGTGCAGGTCACGGCCGCCGAGACCGGTGATCTTCAGCGGCTCGAGGAACTCCGAGGCGGTGAACCCTGTGGCGTAGATGATCACGTCGAGTTCGTGCAGCGTGCCTTCCCCGTCGACGATGCCGTCGGCCTGCATGCTTGAAAGGCCGGCGGTGATCAGGGACGTCTGCGGCTTCTTCAGGCTCGCGGACCACACTCCGTTGTCGCGGAGCATGCGCTTGCCGCCGACGATGTAGTCTGGCGTGACCTTCGCCAGGAGGTCCGGGCGGTCGGCGTACTGCACCTTGAGCATTTCGACGAGCTGCTGACGCACCCGCTCGTTGATGGCCGAGACCGAACCAGGGGTGTTCCACGAGGGGTCGGCCGAGGTGGTGTGCTGGCGGCCCTCGACACCGAGCCAATGCTGCCAGAACCGAAGCCACTGGCCGTACTGCGGAAGGTGCTCGGCGAGCCACTTCACGGTGTCAGGCATGTCCTCGTAGTAGAACGGGGTGGGCAGCATCCAGGGCGAGCTGCGCTGGAAGACCTTGAGCTCGGCGACCTCGTCAACGATTGCGGGGACGATCTGGTAAGCGCTGGCGCCCGAACCAATGACCGCCACGCGTTTGCCGCGCAGGTCGATGGCAGGGTCCCATTCGGCCGAGTGCACCTGCACGCCGGCGAAGGACTCGCGACCTGGGGTTTCGGGGAACTTCGGCCGGTCCAGCTGGCCCACGGCGGTGAGCACGGAACTGAAGCGACGAACCTCCCGCACTCCCCCACGCACGGTATCCAGTTCCCACAACCAATCCTCGGCGTTCCAGGAAGCACCCAGCACCTCGGTGTTCATCTGGATGTTTTCGCTGATGCCGCCGCGTTGGGCGACGGTGCGTGTGTACTCGAGGATCTCCCGGCCCTCGGAGAACTGCTGGGGCCAGTCGTCGCGCTGGGCAAAGGAGAAGGAATAAGCATAGTTGGGGGTGTCGAGGCGGACGCCCGGGTAGGTGTTCTTCCACCACGTGCCGCCGACTTCGTTGCCCTTTTCGAACACCGTGTAGGAAATCCCCGCTTGGCGCATGCGGTAGGCGGCTGCCATGCCAGCCACTCCGGAACCGATGATCGCCACGGTGAATTCGCGCCCCGGAGCCACATTCCGGGCGTCCCAGCGAGGCGCGCCGTTGTGTTGGGGCACCAAGGCCATGTCGTGCATGAGCATCGGATGGTAGGCCGGGTCTGCCCCGTTGGTCAGCCAGTCTAGGATCTCCGCGGCTTGCTCGTCATTGAGCACCTTGGCGCGGTTGAGCGACTGGTCGCGGACGGTGCGCAGGGCCTCGAAGGCCAACTCGCGCGCGGCCTCACGTTGCGTCTCGGACATGCCTCCGTGCGGCAAACCCACGGTGTCCACCGGCGGCTGCGGGGGACGAAGGTCATCGCGCAACATCGAGTAGTCCCCGGTGACGGCGGCCAGGGCAATCATCAGCGCCGGTAGGTCTGCGGTTTCCACTATGCGGCGCAAAAAGGAGTCATCCTCCGTGATGCGTGCGTATTCCTCGCGCCAGTACAGGTCATCGATCTGGGTTTGCGTTCTGTCCTGGATCAGGGATTCGGTCATGTCCGCTCCTCGTGCTGTGGGGTTGCCCGGCCCGAACAATGGGGCCGCATGGTGACTTGTATCAAGTCTCACCCCCAGGTTATGCATAAGTCAACACACAATGCATTCTTCTCATCGTTTGGTATGATTTTCCCATGGCGAAGATGACCGATTCGGTGACCCTGTCCAAACACATCAGGGACACGATGCGCAACGATATTCTCGAGGGCCGGTGGTCACCGGGCGCGCGGCTGCAATTGACCGAACTTTCCGAGCATTACGAAACCTCGAGCACGGTGATCCGCGAGGCACTGACCCGGCTCGTTGGCGACCGGCTCGTGAAGCTGCGCCCCAATCGCGGCTTCTTCGTCCCGGAGCTTTCACTGGCCGAGCTGACCGACATCACCGAGATGCGTTGCGTCAATGAAGCACTGGCCGTATCCATGGCCATAGAACGTGGCTCGATTGAATGGGAAAGCGAACTAATCGCGGCCCACCACACCTTGGAACGTACGGTTCGCCGCGACCCGGAAAACCCAAATGTGCACACCGAGGAATGGAACCACGCCCACCAGGCGTTCCATGCCAAGCTCGTCGAGGCCTGCGGTGTCCCTGTGCTCATCGACTTAACCTGCACCCTTTCCGACCTGTCCCAGCTGTATGGGCGGTGGGCCGGTGTTGCGACGCGCGATGTCAAGCGCGACCTCGCGAAGGAACACCGCAATATCCTTAGCGCTGCGCTGGATCGCGATGCAAAAACGACCGGTTCCCTGTTGCGCCATCACTATGAAACCACGCTCTCCGCCGTGCATCGCGCCGGCGAAGTTGGCTTGGCAAGCACCGCATTGAAGGTGTCCTAGCCTGCGTTCGGCTCCTTTTATTCAATAGGCTCGCGCCTCCGGCACCGGACGCATTTTTCGGCATCGGAGCCACGACGAAAGCCGGGGTGTCCCGAGACACCGACGGGACACCCCGGTATTCCTACGACTTGGCTAGCGGACCCCGGCCACTGCTTCGAGGGATGAACGAGCTTCGCGGTAGCGGGCCGGCCACACCCCCTGTTTCCCCGGGGCGATGATTCCGGCCGGGTCAAGGGCGTCCTTGAGCTTCTCCTGCAGGCGCCTAACGGCATGGTTGTTGAAATCAAAGCCGTCGGCGATCTGGTCCATGTAGTCGACGTGGCTTCGGTAGGGTGCATATCCGCGAGAACGTGCGACCTCCAGCAGCTCCGAGTACAGGGCGCGGGCCCGATTCAGCATTTTCTCGTTGCCGCGCTCGAAGAAGATCATCGTCACGTGGACCATGTGCCGTGGGTACAAGTGGTAGCCGATGTACAGGTCGAATCCGTACTTGGTATAGAGGCGCTTGGCCTCCTGATAGAAGGCGTACACTTCCTCGCCGCGCGCCGGGATGATCGGCGCCGCGTCGATGTGACCTCCGTTTTCCGCTGCCCATCCGACAGTAGATAGCGGCTTGAGCGTTGGCACCCCGGCCATCTGGGTACGATCCAAGTCAGCAATGTCTTCGTGCTGCAGTGCCATACCCTCGACCCCCGAATAGAACCGGGCATCCACGCGGGCACCGGGGATCACTGAAACGCGCTCCTTGATGATTTCCAGCCGGCGCTCACACAGCCCCAGGTCGCCATAGAGGGCAAACTTTCCGTTCCACTGCCCCAATCCGAATTCCTGGCGCATTTCCTCGAGCCGCCAATCAGGGATCGACCCCTCGCCGTCCCAGAACTTGGCGCGGTTTCCGCGCATCGTGGCGGCACGGACCACGTTGCCGCACAGGGCATTGTTCTGGATGATCTCCTCGCGGCGCAGCGTGGTGAGGATGTCGATCAACTCCGGAAGGTCCTCCTCCCGCTCCACCGCGATGTCTCCATTGACGTAGGTGTGGGGCGCCGGCTGCAGCCAAAGCCCCACCTGGGTGACGACACCGAGGTTGGACTGGGTGAACAATCCGTCAAGCGTGGGGCCGAAACCACCCTGGAAGATCGGACCGAGGTCGGTGCCCTCCATGGCACCCATGCCGGTGCGCACAAGGTCTCCGTCCGGCAGCACGACTTCCATGCCACAGAGGGACTTCACGTGGTCCCCGTGCGGCGTCATGCCGTAGCCGCGGTCGAGCATGTTTCCCAGCACCGATCCCCAGCCCAGTGCCGGGACGCTCATCCAGACCTTCAGTCCGTGTTCCTTGATGTACTCAAAGAGATCAAAGAAGGTGACCCCCGGTTCCACGACGGCGTAGCAGAGTCGATCGTCGACCTTGAGGATTCTGTTCATACGACTCAGGTCCAACGCGACCATGCCGGCGTCTCGCGGCTCTGGGCCTCCATAGCCAAGGTTCTTTCCGCACGAGAACGTCCACAAGGGCACCTCAAGTTCCGTGGCAAGACACACGATCGACTGCACTTCGGCGGTATTGGCCGGACGCACGCCCGGCCAAGGGACTCGTCCGGGGTTCAGCGGGTAGGGATCGATATACCCCTCGGGATTCTCCAGTGCCACCACGTTATCGGCACCGACGATTTCTTCCGCCCGACGCAGAAATTCCTGACGACGATCCATTGCTCATCCTTTCGTGGCCCGGGCATTGCCGCGTGCCGATCCTGCTAAGTCAAAGATTGTGTACTACATTCCATTTGGCATCAATTAGATTGATAAGTATGAATCTTGTGTCGCATCCTCAGCTGACCTTGCGCCAACTGTGGCATTTTGTGGTTGCCGCCGAGACCGGAACGATGGCCGAGGCAGCCCGCCGGCTGCATATGGCCCCCTCGGCCATTTCCATGTCCATAGCGGAACTCGAGCGAATCATTGGCTCGGATTTGGCCATCAAGCGCCGAGCCAAGGGGCTGACACTTACCGCCACCGGCAGGACCGTGCTGCACCAAGCCCGCACGCTGCTTGCCCTCGTCGATGAGCTCGAGTCCCTGGGACAGGGAACCCGCGCCTCGTTGCGTGGCCCGCTCACGGTGGGATGCTTCATGACCCTGGGACCCACGATCATTCCCACGATGCTCACCGCCTTTGCCGAGCAATGCCCGGAGGTGGAAGTCGACTTCGTCGAGGGCTACCACGACGAAATGCAGCAGGCGCTGCTCGACGGATCGATCGATGTGGCTTTCCTCTACGGCGCAGAGATTTCCCCGTCCCTGCTCAGCGCCCCGGTCGCCGTCGCAGAACCGTATGTGCTGGTCGCTTCCAACCACCGACTCGGCACACAGGACTCGATCACCCTGGCCGATATTGCCGAGGAGCCTTTGGTGCTCTTCGATGCGGAGCCGGTGTCCCGCAGGATCCTGGGCCTGTACGAGCAAGCAGGAATAGCCCCGGTGATCCGCCACAGATCCAGAAGCTATGCGACAGTTCGTTCGCTTGTCGGTTCCGGGCGCGGAGTGGCGGTGCTGTTCCAACAACCGGCGCTCGATGCGCCCTATCAGGAACTTCGCGTGGTGCTTAAGCCCTTGCGCACTCCGCGAGGGGGAAACGGTGAGCCGGTTCCCGTCTCCGTGGCTTGGCCGCGCAGCACCCGGTTGAGTGTACGCGCCCAAGCCTGGATCGAAGTTGCCACCGAGCTCTTCGAACACGCCGCACCGCCTGCCTAGGCCAGGACGTTGGTGCGGATCGAGGAGGGACGTGACAAGCCGAGGTTCTCCCGCAGCGTGGTTCCCTCATACTCCGACCGGAAGTAGCCGCGCTCCTGCAGTTCAGGCACGAGCTTGTCGCAGATCAGCTTGAAGCCGCCCGGGTTGAACGGGGAATTCAGGTTGAAGCCATCGCAGGCCTTGGACTCGAACCAGTCGATCATTCGGTCGGCCACGGCACCCGGGGTGCCGGCCATCCACTGGTGGCCGGTCGAACGGGCCAGGTCCACGATCAGTTCGCGCAGGCTCATGCCCTGTTCCACCGACTTCCGGCGGTAGATTTGGTAGCGCGAGCCGAGGGCCGGGTCGTCGGAGAACCATTCTGCCGGGATCGATTCGCTGAAGTCCAAGCCCGACAGATCCATCCGCAAGTCGCTTCCGACCTGGACGCGGCCGTTGTCCATGTGGATGTGGTTGGCCAGGTGCTCGGCGAGTTCGTCGGCTTCCTTCTGGGTGTCGCCAAGGATCGGCAGGATGCCCGGAATGATCTGCACGTCCCGGGAACGACGTCCCTTGGCCTCCACCATGGCCTTGAACTTGGCGTAGAACTCGATGGATGGCTCTTTCATGGGCTGCGCCGTGTAGATGCTGTCGGCAATCGAGGATCCCAGTTCCATTCCGGGTCCCGAGGAGCCGGCCTGCACCAGCACGGGGCGACCCTGCGGAGAACGCGGCATGTTGATGGCGCCCTCAACGTTGAAGAACTCGCCCCGGTGGTTGATCGGGTGGATCTTGGCGGTGTCGACGTACCAGCCAGTTTCCTTGTTGTTGGTTACCGCGTCGTCTTCCCAGGAGTCCCAGAGCTTCTGGACGACGTCCACGAACTCGGTGGCGCGGCGGTAGCGGGTGGCCGGATCCGGCGCCTCGGTGATGCCGAAGTTTTGGTACCCGTCCGAGGAGGTAACGATGTTCCAGCCTGCACGGCCGCCTGACATGTGGTCGAGACCGGCCATTTGGCGGGCCACGTTGTAGGGCTCGGAGAACGACGTGGACACGGTGCCGATCAGACCGATGTTCCTGGTGCGAGCGGCGAGTGCGGCGAGCACCGTCATTGGCTCGTAGAAGCCGTTCATCTTGATGTCGCCGCGCATCACGGTGTTGGCGTGGACGATGTCGCCAAAGAAGATTGCGTCGAGTTTTGCGTCTTCGGCCATCTTGGTCAGATCGTAGACGAATTCCAGATTGGCCAGTTCCTCGGAGCGGCTTCCTTCCATGCGCCAGGAATCCTTGTGGTAGCCGGCTGGCAGCATGAAGGTCGTCAACACCATGTGCTTGGGGTTCTTCGGTGCCATTGTGGCTGTTCCTTTCGCAGGCGTTCATCGCAGTGGGCGACGAGACGATACTGATGTTTGGGGGCTTTAGCTCAATCGTTCCAAGAGAACCAAAGTTCGTAAATACAGAAGTTTCTATTCAATAAGATCAGTTTTACTGATGATTCAGGTCCCGCGGATCAACGGAGGACGATAGCCGTGGGTATCGAGCCCCGTCGATCTCCACGCGGAGCCAATCAGTGGGTTTGCAGCTGCTTGCCCCGTGCGTGCTTCTTGAGTTGCATGGAGTCGGCACCTTCGGGGCCAACGCGCACGGCGATGATTCCCAGGACCAAGATCGCCACCCAGAAGACGCCGACCCAGACAAAGCCTCCGGCCAGCGTGAGCGCCGTGGCGATCATGGGTGTGAAGCCCGCCCCGAGGGTTGCCGCACCTTGGTAGGACAGCGATGCTCCGGAGTATCGGACGTTGGCCGGGAATAGCTCCGAGATGTACGCACCAATGGGTCCGGCCAGAATGCCCTGGACAACACCGTTGCCGACAAGTACCGCAACCATGAAGCCCCAGGCCGTGCCATTGTGCATCAGAAAGAGCGCGGGAAAGGCCCACAGGACACCGAGGACGCCACCGAAGGTGAGCACAGCTCGGCGCCCAATGCGATCCGAAAGTCGCGCAGCCCAGAAGCAAACGACAATGGTGACAACGGCGGCCAGGCCCTTGATGTTCAGGACTGTCGAGCGATCGACGCCCTCGGCGACAGCCACCGACACTCCCCACGACGTCAGAATGCCCTGGCAGGTGTAGAAACCAAGCGAGGCAACCAGGGTGATGATGACGATGCGGGGGTGGTTGCGCAAAACGCGCATGATCGGCGACCGACGCTTCTTCTCCATGCTTTCAGCCTTGGCGTCTAGCTCCTTGAACACCGGCGACTCGGCAACCTTCAGGCGAATCACCATGCCGACAACGATCAGGACTGCCGAGAACAGGAAGGGGATGCGCCAACCCCACACGAGGAACTGGTCCCCGGTGAGGGCCGAAACCCCGGACACCACGAAGGTGGCCAGCAGGCCTCCGGCGGGACCGCCGGCGTTTGCGAACGCTGCGGCGAATCCGCGCTTGGATGCCGGGGCATGCTCGAGTGCCATCAGCGTCGCACCACCCCATTCCCCGCCCACGGAGATGCCTTGGACCATGCGCAACAACACCAGGGCGACGGGGGCTGCCACTCCAATGGATGCGGTGGTTGGAAGGAGGCCAATGGCGATTGTCGCGAAGCCCATCATCATCATTGAGAGCACGAGCATCTTCTTGCGCCCCGCCAAGTCACCGAAGTGACCAAAGATGATGCCGCCGAGGGGCCGGGCAACGTACCCAACAGCCAGGGTTCCGAAGGAAGCGAAAAGAGCGAGGCCGGGGGCCAGATTGCCAAAGAAGACCTTGTCAAAGATCAGCGCAGCGGCCGTCGCATAAAGGATGAAGTCGTAGTACTCGATGATGCTGCCCAAGAGACTGGAACCAAGCACGCGACGCAGGTCCTTGGTATTGAGGGTGTCGGACGCCGGCGCATCCGGTGTTACGGGGAGTTTTTTGATCGGCACTGGAACGCTTCCTTTACTACAAAAAGTGTGACTTAGTACATAATGGCGCACATCACACCAAACTGCAAAGTTTACGCATTTTTTATGTCAGAATATTTTCTCTCTAAGGCGACGGTCCCATGCCCCGCTGCCAAAAAAGCGGAAAATAGACAAAGTTCCCATTGCGCGATCTGACCAAAGGTATATAAACTGATAGCCAGAATATATTCTCACTTCATCGGGGTGAGATAGCTACCCTAAGGAGAAGCAAGTGAGCGCACGCACAGGAGCACAGTACAAGGCGGGCCTAAAAGACTCCCGCGAGGTATGGCTGGGCAACGAACGCATCGACATCACCGAGCACCCCACCTTTAGCGGTTCGATCAACGGCATGGCCGCGTACTTCGACTACCAGCACAAATACGCCGCCGACTGCCTCATGACGGATCAGGAATCGGGAGAAGAGCACAACGTCTCGCTGCTGCGTCCACGCAATGCCGAGGACATTGCCCGCCGCCACCGCGCCTTTGACCGCCTGGCCCGCTACTCCAACGGCATGCTCGGTCGCACTCCCGACTATGTCAACGTGGTGCTCGCCGGCCACGCCTCCCGCAAGGACATCTTCGACCGCTCCGGCGACCCGGTGTACTTCGAGCGCCTCGAGGCCTACTGGAGGCATGTGCAGAAGCACGACCTGGCCCTGACACACACCATCGTGCACGCCGCCATCGACAAGTCGGTCGGAGAACTGCAGGGCATCAACGAGGAACTCACCCTGCGCGTCGTTGACCGCACCGACGAAGGACTGGTCGTCCGCGGCGCCAAGATGCTCGCCACGCTCGGCCCGATCGCCGACGAACTTTACGTCTACCCGGCCGTCCCCATCCAGAAGGGCTACGAAGAGTACGCACTCTCCTTCGCCATCCCGGTGGCAACCCCCGGCGTCGTCTCGGTGTGCCGCGACCACTACGGCGTGGACCAGGAAGTCGTCGACAAGCCGTTCTCCTCGCGCTTTGACGAGCAGGACGCCGTCATCATCTTCGACGATGTCCTGGTTCCCTGGGACCGCGTCTTCATCGACGGGCAGCTGGATGTCTACAACGCATTGAACGGCGGCACCGCCACCGGCAACACCCAGCAGCAGACGGCCATCCGCGCCTCGGTCAAGCTGGAGTTTGCCTACGACTTGTGCACCCAGATGGCCAAGGTCACCGGCACCGATGCCAAGCCCGACACCGCCTCAATGCTCGGCGAGATCTATTCCTACCTGCGCATCGCGCGCGCCGTCATCCACTCCGCGGAGATGAATGCCTCGGAATGGGGCGGCGGGGCCTTCTTCTGCCACGACGACATCTCCGCGCTGCGCACCATGATGCCGCTGTGGATGGCACGGGTAAACGACATCATCAAGTCCATGGGCTCGCACAACCTCCTGGCCACACCGACAGCTGCATCCTTCGGCGATCCGCGCCTCGGCCCATTGCTGCGCAAGTACCTGCCGGGAGCCGGTGGCATCTCCCCCGAGGAGCGCTCCAAGATCTTCCGCACCGCCTGGGACTTCGCCGGCTCCGCGCTGGGCAGCCGCAACGAACTGTACGAGCGTTTCTACCTCGGCTCGGTCAACCGCGCCCGCGCCCTGGACCACAAGAAGGCACAGGCCAAGGGCGAGACCGGATCCTTCGATGCGATGTTTGCCGAACTGGGCATTTTTCCGGTGCTGACCGCGACCGAGGACCTGGGTCTCGACGCGGCCACCTTGGCAACCCGGGCCTAGGGAAGAACGGCAATGGAAACCGCACCTGCCCTGGTGGACCGGCTCGTCGCCCATGCGCTCGGGACAACTTTCGGCGACCTCGATCCGCAGACCGTCGAACGCGTGAAGACCCGGCTGCTGGACACCCTCGGTGCGATGGCCGCGGGCCACGGCGAGCCCGACTCAGCAGCCATTCTGCGGGTGGCCGCCGCGTGGGGCACCGGCGACGAGGCCTCGGTTCCCGGAACCTCGTTGCGGTTGCCCGCTGCCTCGGCCGCATTCGCCAATGCCGTGTTGGCCCGGTCCTTCGACTTCGAACCGGTCGAGGCCGACGGGCCGGACGGGACCCGTGTGGCCGCCCACATCTCCGGGACAACCGTTCCGGTCGCATTGGCCCTGGCCGAACTCACCGGCGCGAGTGGCGAAGCGTTGCTGACCGCACTGGCGGTCGGCGACGACGTGACGGCGCGCCTGGCCGTCGCCAGCGGCTTCGACGTGTACTCGGGGCAGGACAACACCGGTACCGTCAATGCCCTGGGGGCAACGCTCATGGCAGCCCGGATGCTGGGGCTGGACGCGGCAGCTGCCAAGCACGCCCTGGGCATCGCGGTCAATCAACTCGGCGGCACGGTTGCCAACATCTTCGATGCGGCGAGTGCCTTCAAGCTGCCGATCGCCTTCGCGGCGCGCACGGCCATCGCCTCCGCCCAGTTGGCGGCGGCCGGTCTCACCGGCCCGAATGATCCGTTGGAGGGAAAACACGGGTTCTTCCAGATGTACTGCACCGACCCCAATCCCGAACTGGCCGGCGCGGAACTCGGCGAGCACTACTTCGGGGACACGACCATCAAACCGTGGTCAAGCTGCCGGGCGGCACATCCGTCCCTGGAAGCCTGCATCCGCTTGGTCACCGAGGAAGGCGTGGCGATCGAGGACATAGACAAGGTCGAAATCCACGTGACGGCACGGACGCTTGGCGGTTTTGTCGGCGCCCGCTTCGACCCGGCCGAGCGCCGCCCGGTGGCAGGGCTGTTCTCGATCCACTTCACGGCCGCCGCTGCCTTGCTGCACGGCACCGTGCGGCCCGAGCATCTCACCCCCGAGGCCATGGGCGATCCACGCATCGCTGAGTTGCTTGGACGCATTGAGCTAGTCGGCTCGCTCTCCAATGACCAGCGCCTCACCGCCGAGGCCACTGCCACCTTGCGAGACGGGAGCACCCGGCATGTACGCGTCGAGAATCCCGCCGGCGACCATGCATCAACACCGCTGAGCCGGCCACGACTGCTGGAGAAGTTCACCCTGAACCTCGGCTTCGGGCTGCCCGGCATGGCCGATCACGCGCCCCGGGTCATCGACGCCGTCCAGGTCCTGGAAACGGCCGACACCGTTGGGGACCTCATGGCAGCCCTCAACCCCACCTGCACTGTTTCAACCCTGATCCGCTAGGAGAAGTTACGATGAATACCCAAAACACCGCCGACCAGACCGCTGTCGTCGAGGCCGGGATCTTCCGCAACGTGGTGGGCCACTTCGCCTCGGGCGTCACGGTCATCACCACCGTCGTGGACGGGGTCCTCTACGGCACCACCGCGTCGGCAGTTTCTTCGCTGTCGATGGAACCGCCAATGATGCTCGCCTGCCTCAACCGCTCCTCCTCAACGCACGACCGCGTAGTCTCGGCCGGATACTTCGGCATCAATATCCTGGCCGATGACCAGAGCGACTTGGCGTTCCACTTCGGACGGAAGGGCGAGGACAAGTTCGCCACTGTCCCGCACACCATCTCCCCCGAAGGCATCCCGCTGATCGACGGCGCGCTGGCCACCATCGTGTGCAAGGTGGATGAGACGGCAACCGGCGGCACCCACACGGTCTTCCTTGGCCTGGCCACCAGCGCCGAGGCCCACGACCGCCAACCACTGGCCTACTACCGTGGCACCATGGGTCGGCTGGAACCTGTCAAGGAACTGAGCGCCTACAAGGCCACCCGCGATTGGGTGTTGCAGCGCAAGAGTGCTCTCGGAAGCGACCTGGATATCGAGCAGATCGCCGAATCCACCCGCTCCGAGGCCGCCCACGTGGGCAACGCCCTCGTGAAGCTGGAAAGCGAGCACCTGGTCTTCCGCACGGAGGCGGGAACCTTCCAGCCCAGCCCCATCACCGCTGAATTTACGGATTCGGCCTACGACTCGCGGGCCACCATCGAATCAGGCATCATCGCCTCGCACCTGGACAAGCTCTCCGATGAGGTCATCGCCGAGCTGCGCCACATCACCGGCGAACTGGGCAGGCTTCGTCGGGAATCGGCATCGGATTTGGATGATTTCCTGGCCCTGAACGTCGCCTACCACGACACCCTGGTCGCGGTGGCAGGTTCGTCCCAGCTGACGGATTCCTTCCGCCGGCTCGGTGTGGGGACCGTGTGGCGTCAGGCCCTGACACCGGCAGAGTGGTCCCGCCACATGGACCACACCCACGTCGTAGAGCTGACCGAGGCCCTGGCCGCCCACGATGCCGATGCCGCCCAGGATGCCCTGGCCGCGCACACCGCCTTCGGCAAGGCCCTGGCCCGCGAGGTTGTTGCCCGCCACGGCGGAACCGTCTAGTTAACGCAAGCAGGCAGCTTAGGCCGGTCCGTTCCCCTCGGGAAATGGACCGGCCTAAGCCATTGTCCTTGGACCCGTTCGAGGGAACGACTCCCGCGACCGGCTCCGTGGCGGGGGCACGACAAAGGTCGGGCGTCCTTTCCCAAGGCGGCCCGACCTTTTCTTCGCATCGCCGTCGGTCTTCCCCAATTGCGGCTGCACTATGCAGCTAGAAGCGGATGATGCTCCGGGCGATCGCCCCGGTTTCCTGGCGTTCATATGCCTCGTTGATCTGCTCCAGCCCGATCTCCTGGGCAATCAGGTCATCGAGGTTCAGCCGGCCCTGCAGGTAGAGCTCCGCGTAGTAGGGGATGTCCCTGCGGATGTTCGAGGAGCCCATATAGATCCCATGCAGCGAACGCTGCTTCACCAGCAGGTCCATCATGACGCTCAGCTCCAACGGCTTGCCCTGCGGGATGCCGATGAAGTGCACGTCGCCTCCGGTGCGGGTCACTTCGATGGCCTGGCGCTGGGTGGCACCCAGGCCGATGGCTTCAAAGGCGTGGTGCACGCCGCGGCCGGTGATTTCCTGCACGCGGGCGACAACATCTTCCTCGGCGCCGTTGATCACGTGGGTGGCACCGAACTTGCGTGCCAGCTCCAGCTTTTCGGGTTGCAGGTCGATGCCAATGATGGTGCGGGCCCCGGCCAGGCGGGCTCCGGCGACCAGGTTCAGGCCGATGCCGCCCAGGCCGACCACCGCCACGCTCTGTCCGGGCGCCACCTTGGCCGAGTTCAACACGGCGCCCACGCCCGTGGCCGTCGCGCAGCCGAGCACGGCGGCCTGGGCGAATGGGATCTCGGCCGGGATCCTCACCAGCTTGTTCTGGTGCAGCACGGTGAACTGGGCAAAGCCGGCAACGCCGAAGGCCTCCACTCGCTGTCCGTCTCGGCTCAGGCGTGCCGGGTCCTGCGGGCTGCGCATGACCGCGCCCGGATTCAGGCAGCGGTAGGTGGCGCCGGCTACGCATTCCTCGCAGACGCCGCAGAAGCTGATTTCGCTGCCGATGACGTGGTCGCCAACCTCAAAATCGGTGGCCTCGGGACCCAGCTTGACTACGACGCCCGCCATTTCGTGGCCCACAACCATGGGCAGCGGCCTTCCCCGATCCATCGTGGCAACGATCATGTCCGAGTGGCACAGGCCCGCGGCCTCGACGCGGACCAAGACCTCCGCACCGCGAGGTTCGTCGATTTCCAGGTCCTCGATCTCGAATCCCGCTCCAATGGCGTTAATGACTGCTGCACGCATGGCACTCCCTAAGTTTGCAGAACTCTACTTATAATGCATAGTTTCCACTAGTATATTTTCATAAGTGGTCCGTGTCACCAACTCGACCGATTATTTCTTGAAGGGAACTCCATGAAAGCTGCAGTGGTCTCCGAAGTGAAGGGTGCCTTTGAGGTACTCGAGATAGCCATCGACAATCCGGCGCCGCAGGAAGTGTTGATCGACGTGCGGGCTAGCGGACTCTGCCACTCCGACCTGCACGTGGCAAGCAACGACGTGGGCTTCCCGATGCCCGCCGTGCTGGGACACGAAATCTCTGGCGTCGTGGCGGCGCTCGGTTCCGCGGTCACGGGCTTGGCGGTGGGAGACCACGTGGTGACGTCCCCGGTGCACTCCTGCGGAGCCTGCTCCTCGTGCCGGGCCGGCCGGCCCTACCAGTGCCGGGTTCCCTCGCACACCAACAGGGCGCCGGGTACAGCCCCGCGGCTGAGCCTCGATGGCCGCGCCCTGACCCAGTTCATCGGCGTCGGCGGATTCGCCGAGCAGGTACTGGTCCACCAAAACACCGTGGTGCCCGTCCCCCGCGAGATCCCCTTTGACAAGGCCGCACTGCTCGGCTGCGGCGTGGTGACCGGTGCAGGGGCCGCAATCAACACCGCCCGCATCCGCCCAGGCGACACCGTGGTGGTGATCGGTGCGGGAGGCGTGGGACTGAACGTCATCCAGGGTGCACGGCTGGCCGGCGCCTCACGCATCATCGCCGTCGACCTGCAGCCGGCCAAGCTGGAGCTGGCGACCGTATTCGGCGCCACCGATGTCATCAACGGCGGCGACTCCGACGCCGTGGCGGAGGTGCTGCGGCTCACCGGCGGCGGCGTCACCCACGCCTTCGAGGTCATCGGACTGAAGCGGACCACCGAACAGGCGGTGGCCATGCTGGAGGTGGGCGGCACCGCCTACCTGATCGGCGTCCACCAGCCGGGTTCCACCATCGACATCACCCCGTTCGGCGACCTCATGGGCAAGCAGAAGGGAATTCGCGGTGTGGCGATGGGTTCGAGCAACATCGCCATCGATATTCCCATGTACGCAAACCTGTATCTCCAGGGCCGCTTCAAGCTCGACGAGCTGGTGTCCTCCCACATCGGCCTGGACGGGATCGAGCAGGGTTACCAGTCCCTGCGTTCGGGCGCGGTGGCCCGAAGTGTGATCACCAGCTTCTAGCGCCACGGCAAAAGCTGTCCCGGTTCACCATGAACCGGGACAGCTTTTTCATGTGTCGACGTCGCCAACCCCGCGTTCCGCCGCCCGGACTCAACCGAACGACGTGATGACGCCGCGGGCGACCCCACCTCCGGTGCGCAGCAGGTCGAACCCGACGTTGATTTCGTCGAGCGAGAATTCCCGGGCAATCAGGGCATCGAGGTCCAGTTGCCCCGCCAGGTATTGGGCCACGTAGCGCGGCACGTCCCGGCGCGGGGCAGAGGATCCCATGTACAGGCCATGCAGCGAGCGCTGCGGGGCAATGATGTCCGCCATCGCGTCGATCTGGAGCGTGCTGCCGGGCCGGTGCAGTCCGATCAAGTAGGCATCGCCGCCGGTGCGCGTCATCCGAAGCGCTTGGAGGCTGGTTGTCGGCAGGCCAATCATCTCGAAGGCGTGGTCCACTCCCCCACCGGTCAGTTCAAGGACCGCCGAAACGGGATCGGTCGCGGTGGCATTGATGATGTCGGTGGCTCCGAAGGAGCGGGCCAACTCGAGCTTGTCGGCAGCAAGATCCACCGCGATGATCCGCCCGGCGCCGGCAATGCGCGCGGCGTTGACGGCATTGAGCCCCACACCGCCTGCACCGATCACCACGACGCCCTGCCCCGGTTCCAGCTTGGCGCAGTTGAAGACGGCGCCGGCGCCGGTCAACGTGGAACAGGCCATGACCGCGGCCTGGGCGAAGGGGAAGGACTCCGGGATCGGGACCACTTGGTTTTCGTGGACCAGGGCCAGTTCGGCGAATCCGCCAAGTCCGAAGACCTGGGTCACCTGCGACCCGTCTTGTACCAGCCGCGGGGACTCGGTGGGCTGCCGCAGGGTGTGCGACCGGTTAAGGCAGCGATGCCCATCCCCGGAGAGGCAGTCGGCGCAGCGCCCGCAATACTGGATCAGCGTGGCCACCACGTGGTCACCCACGGCAATGCCGGAAACCCTGTCGCCGATTTCGCGCACGACCCCGGCGATCTCGTGGCCCAGCACCGCGGGCGCCGGGATACCCAGATCGGTGGAGGCCAGATGCAGGTCGGAGTGGCAGAGACCGGCGGCTCGGACCTCGATGAGCACCTCGGCCCCGTGCGGGGCGGAGACCTCGATGCCCTCGATGGCGAAGGTCCCGTCGAAGTCGCGAACCACGGCGGCTCGCGAGATGTAGCCGCCCATGCCCTAGTTCTTGCGCAAGCGGTGCAGGATGCGGGCGCGCGCTTCCGCGAAGCGCGGATCGGCCTTGGTGTCGACTTGGTCGCGCGCCTCGCCGAAGCCCGTCACGATCTCATCGACCACCGTTGCCGGCTTCTCGGCGATCACCACGACCTTGTCGGCCAGGTAGAGCGCTTCGTCGATGTCGTGGGTCACCAGCAGGATCGTCACGCCCAGGTCCTGCTTGAGCTTGATCACCAGGTCTTCAAGGTCGAAGCGGGTCTGCGCGTCGACGGACGCGAAGGGCTCGTCCATCAGCAGCACCTTGGCGTTGTACGCCAGGGCGCGGGCGATGGCCACGCGCTGTTGCATCCCTCCGGACATTTCCCACGGGTACTTGTCTCCCTGGCCCGCCAAGCCGACGGCGGCAAGGTTCTCATCGGCGACGCGCATCCGGTCGACCTTGTTCATGCCCCTGCCCTGCAGCGGGAAGGCCACGTTGTCGCGGGTGGTCATCCAGGGCATCAGCGAGCGGCTGTAGTCCTGGAACACCACGGCAAGGTCGGGGTGGGGACCGGTGATCAGGGTGCCTCCGACCTCGATGGTGCCGGCCTTGGGGCGCAGCAAACCCGAGAGGCAGCGCAACAGCGTGGTCTTGCCGACGCCTGAGGGTCCGACAATGGAAATGAACTCGCCGGTGTTCACATCGAGGTTGAGGTCCTCAAGGATCTTGTTCTCCGCGGCACCCGAGCCATAGCTCATGGACATGCCGCGGACCTTCATCAATTTGGTGTCCTGGCCGTGTTGGACGTTGGCCTGTACCTGGGCTGTCATGGCGTCTCCTTGGTCTGTGTGTAATACGAGTGGGGGCATTGCCCGGGTCACTGGGATCCGGAGGCGTGGTACCAGCGCAGCACGCGACGTTCAACCAGGATGAACAACATCGAGATGATGTAGCCGATCACGCCGACCAGCAGGGCGCCGGCCCAGGTTTCGGGGACCTGGAAGGTTGCTGAGGAATTCAGGATGTAGAAGCCCAACCCCTCGATCGAGGCAAACATTTCGGAAACCACCATCACGGTGATCCCGATGGGCATCGCCACGCGGATGCCCGCCACGATCTGCGGCAACGCCGAGGGAAGGACCACTCGACGGAAGTGCAGCATCGGGGGGATGCGGTAGACCTTGGAGAACTTGCGGATGGTGGGCTCCACGCCCAGCACGCCGTCGATGGTGTTCAGCAGGATCGGCCACATGCAGGCGAAGGCGATGGTTCCCATCTTGGGTCCCTGCCCCATGCCGAACACACCGATGATCATCGGCACCAGCGCTGCCTGGGGCACCGAGCGGAAGAAGTTGATGATCGGATCCACGATCCGTCGCAGCCATCCGACCTCGCCCAGCAGCAGGCCGATTCCAATGCCCAGCACCGCCGCAATGAACAGGCCGACGAAGAGATTGGTCAGCGAATAGATCGCCCCTGCGAGGATCACCCCGTTGCCCAGGTCCCGGACCAGCACGGTCAGGATTTGTTCCAGGGACGGGATGAAGAAGTTGGTGCTTCCGGCCGAGAGCACCCACCACAGCACCATCAGGACCACGATCAACCAGGTGGCCTGCAGGATCTTCTTGCCCGGTGCGCCGGTGGTGCGCACCTTGCGCTTGGCGCGCGGTTCGACGGCGTTCAAGGTCGCGTTAGTCATTTTCTTGCCTCTTCCAAATCAGTAGGCGATTCTCGCAGCGCTGGAGCATCGCGGCCAGTGCCCAGCCGACAAGTCCCGTGAAGAACAGGTAGGCGAATGCCAGGTCCCAGCGTTGGGCCTGCTGCATCAGCGTGATCTGGCGTCCGACGCCGGGAGCCTGGCTGATGACCTCGACGCCGACGGCAACCAGCAGCGAAATCGAGGCTGAAATCCTCACGCCGGTTGCAATGAACGGCAGCGCCGAAGGCAACAGGACGCGGCGGAAGCGGAGCATCGGCGGGATGCGGTAGACGGCGACGGTATCGGCAACCGCCGCCTCCTGGCGCCGGGCGCCGTAGATGGTCTGGACCATGACCGGCCACAGGCAGCTCAGCGCCACGATGACGATTTCCATGCGGATGTTGGAGCCCAGCAGCATGATGACAACCGGCATCAGGGCCAGCACCGGGAAGGAGCGGCCGAAGTCGATCAAGATGCTGGTCGACCGGTCAAGGAAACCAATGGATCCAATGAACAGGCCGAAAAGGACGCCGATGACGGAGGCTATGGCCCAGCCGGCCAATGCCGCAGTCAACGTCCTGCCCAGCGAGGTCCAGAAGGCCGGGCTGACAAAGGCCTCCGCAATGGCTTCCAGGATCTGGCCGACTCCGGGGAGCATCGAAGGCATGGTTCCGCTGGCGATAACCAGCCACCAGATGCCCAACAGGATCGCTATCGCCGCTAGTCGCTGGACCAGCAGCTTGCCCGGCGTGGTCAGGGTCTCTTTCATGGTCTACCTCAGAATGGTGGTGGGACGGCGGGTCGCCGGCGTTCCGGGGGGGTACCGGAACGCCGGCTGCTCGTTCGGTGGTTACTTGGCGTCGGCCGAGTCGCGGCGCGGGGCCTCGGCCCACAGCACGTCGTCAACGGCAATGGACTTTTCCAGCAGACCGAAGTGCACCATCGCATCGATGCCGGCCTGGGCCTCGGCCACGTTGAATGTCACGTCCGCGGGAACGAAGGCCTTCGGAGCCTTGGCGACGTCGATCTGGTTGACGGTGGCGTTGACTTTCTGCACCGCTGCCAGGTTGGCAGGGTCGGAGTAGAAGTCCACGGCCTCGGTCATCGCCGCGGTGAACTTCTTGGCGGGCTCGGCACCCTCGCCTGCCAACCAATCCTTCTTGGCGGTCCAGACGGTCACCGGCATGTTGCCCTGGTACTCGCGCACCGGGTTGGAGATCGATACGAAGCCCGCATCGACCATCTGGTGGTAGAAGGAGTCTGCCGGGACCACTGCGTCAACGGTGCCCTGTTCAAGGGCCGCCTGCATGCCGGCGTACGGGATGGCGACTTCCTTAACGGAATTTACGTCGATGCCCGCGCCCTCAAGTGCCTGCAGCACGGGAATGTCGCCACCGGACTTCACCCCGACCACGCCGATGGTCTTGCCCGCCAGCTGCTCAAGGGCGGTGATGCCGGAATCCTTGTCCACCAATACGCCCGAGTTCTCGGCCTTGTCATCGACCAGGCCGTTGCCGCCGATGACACTGACCGGCACGCCCTTGGCCGCCGAGGTCGCCACGTTGATCCATGAACCGATCGCGATGTCCACGTCGCCGGATACCACCTGGGCAAGCAATGCGGCCGGGTCCGCGCCGCTGACGATCTCGACGTCGAGTCCGTGCTTCGCGAACATGCCCTGTTCCTCGGCAAGGTAGGCCGTTTCGAACTGAATCGGAGCCACCGCGACGCGCAGCGAGGTCTCCCCCGTCGCACCGGTGGCGCCTGCGGCGGTGTCGGTGTCGCCACCGCAGGCGGTGAGGCCTGCGACGGCCAGGGTTGCCACGGCAAGGCCGGATGCGGCCCTGGCCAAAAATGTGTGTCGAGTGTTGCCCACGGTATGTCTCCTCAGCGAGATTCCTGGCCCTGCGGCCAGCGAGTTGTAGTGCCCCGTCATTCGGTGGGGCGGTGGGATGGGATCCCAAGTCGACGAAATTTAGAATGCATTCCGCTTGAGACAATATATCTTTAGTATGATTATGTGGCAAGCTTCACACCGGAGGCACTTTTCCCTACCTGCCCAACACTTGGACCGACGACGCTAGGAATCCCACTATGACCACCACCGACACCAGCACGCACGACTTGGCCAGCGAATTGCGCACGCGGCTTCTTGCCGATACGCTTCCGCTCATCATTGGCGGGAAGCCCGTCCCGGGGCAGGGAGAGCCGTTGGTCGTCACGGACCCATCCACCGGCCAGCAACTAACCATGACCGCCTCGGCCACGGCCGCTGATGTCAATGAGGCAGTGGGCGCCGCCCGCGCGGCCTTTGAATCGGGTCCATGGGCCGAGCTGTCGCCGAGCCGCCGCCAGCACCTGCTGCACAAGTTCGCCGACGCCCTGGAAGAGAACCTCGCCGAACTGGCGACGCTCGAGTCATTGAACTGCGGCAAGCCCTACGCAGTGGCCCGCAACTTTGAATTGCCGCAAGGAATCGACATCCTGCGCTACCACGCGGGCTGGGCGACCAAGCTCAACGGCGAAACCCGCGACGTCTCGCTGCCGGGAGCATGGCATGCCTACACGCTGCGCCAGCCATTGGGCGTGGCCGGCCTCATCGTGCCGTGGAACGTGCCGTTCACCATCGCGTTGTCCAAGATCGCCCCCGCGCTGGCCTCGGGCTGCACCGTGGTGCTCAAGCCCGCCGAACTGACCCCGCTTACTGCGGTGAGGGTCGCGCAGATTGCCCTTGAGGCCGGAATCCCGGCTGGCGTGCTCAACGTGGTCCAGGGCCTGGGCCCGGTTGCGGGACAGGCACTGGCTGACCACCCGGATGTGGACAAGGTGTCCTTCACCGGTTCGACAGCGGTGGGGAAGCGACTTCTCGCCTCTGCCGCGGGCAACCTCAAGCGCCTGAGTCTGGAACTCGGTGGCAAGTCCCCGGTGGTCATCTACGCCGATGCGGATCTGGGCAAGGCCATTCCGGGCGCCGCCATGAGCATCTTCGCCAATTCGGGCCAGGTCTGTGCGGCCGGCTCCCGGCTGTACGTTCACGAGGATGTCGCCGAAGAGGTAATCGCGGGGATCGCCCGGTTCGCCGAGTCGCTGACCGTCGGTTCCGGTCTGGATCCGGCCACCCAACTTGGTCCATTGATCTCCGAGCAGCAACGTGAGCGCGTCATGGGCTACATTGCCGCCGGCATCGCTGCCGGCGCCGAACTGGTCACCGGCGGCACCATGGCGGAGGGAGAGGGCTTCTTCGTCGCGCCGACGGTGCTGCGCAATGTGGATGCCGACATGTCAATCGTGCGGGAGGAAATCTTCGGCCCGGTTCTCTCGGTGAGCACCTTTGGCGACGAGGACTCCCTGGCCGAGGTGTTACGCCGCGCCAATGACAGCGACTACGGGCTGAACTCGATCATTTTCACCCAGGACATCTCGCGCGCGTTGCTTTTTGCCAAGCGCATCCAGGCCGGCAACGTCCGGGTCAACACCGGTTCCGGAATGGACGCCAACATGCCCTTCGGCGGCTTCAAGCAATCTGGATGGGGCCATGAAAACGGCCGCGAGGGTATCGAGGCCTACACCTCGATCAAGTCGGTCACCGTCAAGCTGGACTAGCCTTCGCGCCCACGCACAACGACTACCCGGGTTCCCCTCAAATCGAGGCAAACCCGGGTAGTCGCATCTTCATGCAGGCCATGTCGGTTGCGATCCTTGTACCGCAAGGCCGAAACAGGCAATTTGCTCCAGGATCCTGTCCAGTCTTGTTTCAGGGCCGGATTTCGTGGCAGAAACCTACCCACAGCCACCGCTCATGCGCATCGGACCCGAGTTTCGAGGCGTGCAGGCTGCATCGCCATGCGGGAAAGGCCCCGGCACAGCAGTGTGCCCCGGCGTTCACCCAATTAATCGGACCGACACCGGGGCATTATTTTTCGGCGCTAGGCGCCAACCATTGCCGACAATCCCGTGGCCTTGGCCGAGAGCGAGGTGAGCAGTGTCGCGCGTTGGCCGAGGGGTGCGATGCCGGCGACATAGCGGTCGGGCCGCACGAGCAGGATCATGTCTTTTGCGTCGCTGAAGATGCCGGAGATGTCCGTCGCGATTGAGCTGGCCCCCCTGCCGTCTTCGATAGTGAGCTGGCCGCCTGGGCCGACTTCAATCAGGCTCCACCCGTTGGAGAGCATGTCATCGAGCGGGATCTGTTTGTGGTCGGCGTCCAGCACCATGGGTTGGGGCAGGGAACGTCCGATGAGGGTGGCAGCCTTGGCAGGCACATCAGGGGCGGGAGCGGCTACGGTCCCCTTCACGTAGTGCGGTTGCTTGAGGAATTTCATCCGGGTGAGCCAGGCGTTCAACGGGGGTATGGCGCGCGTGCCGATGACCACCACGTCTCGGATGCGCGTGATGACCGGGTTGGTGTTCATCACGACCCAGCCGATGCGCTTGGAGAGTTTGACCATCTCTGCGGCGTGGGGTCGGCGTTCGGTGGCGTAGTCCTCGAGGAGCGCGTCCGTTCCTTCGCCCTTGACGTGGGCCGCCACGCGCCAGGCGGCGGATGCGGCATCGCGAATTCCGGCATTGAGGCCTTGTCCGGCGAAGGGCGGCATCAGGTGTGCGGCGTCTCCGGCCAGCAGGACCCGCCCGACACGATATTTTTCGGCGATGCGCTGGTGGGCGGTGTAGACGGTGGCCCGGCGCACCGTGACCCTGGAGACGTCTTGATAGGGGGACACCAGTTCGGCGATCGAGGACGTCGTGGTCATCTCGGACTCGTCCTCGCCCTCGAAGAGCATGAATTCGTAGCGTCTCCGACCGCGCACGCCGGGCACGACGACGGTGGGGCGGGTGCCGTTGCAATGGAAGGACGCGAAGGGCTCGGGGTCCCCGGGCACGTCAAGCAGGTCCACGACGATCCATTTTTCCACCTGGGTGGATCCGCCCAGCCCGATGCCCAATTCGCGTCGGGCAAAACTTCGGCCCCCGTCGCAGGCCATGACCCACGAGGCGTTGATGACCAGTTCTGTTTGAGGGGCGTCGGCGGCCGGAGCGTGGTCGGTTCCGGTGTCTCCGGCAACGACGCCGGAGACACCGCTGTTCCGTTGGCCGCGGCGCACCGCGGTCACCGTGACACCGTCGGGGTGTTGGGTGATCGAGGTGGCCTCGGTGTTGAAGTGCAGTTCGATTCCGGCGCGTTCGGAGGCCGCCTCGAACAGCAGGCCTTCCATCACGGGCTGGTCGAACTGGGACTTGCCGGGCTGGCCCAGGCGTGGGTTGCCCGGGCGCACGTCCGCAAGGATCTTGCCGCCGCGCCCGTAGTACCTCGCCCCGGTGTCCATGAGCATTTCCGGGGCAAGACGAGGCATGATGCCGATTTGCTGCATCACCCGCAGCGTCTCATCGGTGGCACTGATGGCCCGCGGCTCATCGCCGGACCCCCAGTGCTTCTCGATCAACGCCACGGACAATCCCTGGTCCGCCAGGAGGTTCGCCGCGGTCAGGCCGGTCGGGCCCGCCCCTATGACCAATGCGTCGACATCGATGCGCTCTGCCATGCTTTGCTCCTTATGCCCGGATGGTTTCCGGTGCCTAGTTGGCTTCGTCGACGACCGTGTTGCGCAAGGTGCCAAGGCCGGTGATTTCGACCTCGACCACGTCGCCGGCGTTGAGCAGGCCACCCTCGCCCCAGAAGAGGCCCACGCCGCCGGGGGTGCCGGTGACGATGACGTCGCCCGGGTTCAGCTTGGTGAAGCCGGTGACATATGCCATCAGTTGCGGGATGGTGAAGTACAGGTCCGCGACCGAGGCCTTCTGGCGGGTCTCGCCGTTGACGCGGGTTTCAAGGGTCAGATTGTTGACATCGCCCAGGTCGGCCGCGGGAACCAGGTATGGGCCGAAGCCGCCGGTGGACGGGAAGTTCTTACCGGGGATCCACTGGCTGGCGGCCTTCTGCCAGTCGCGCACGGAGAAGTCATTGTAGCACGCGTAACCGGCGATGTGGTTCCAGGAGTCCTCCTCGGAGACGTGCCATGCCTCCTTGCCGATGACCAAGGCCATTTCGCCCTCGTAGTCGAACTTGGTGGTGCTGGTGGGCTTGACCGCGTCGACGAGGTGGCCCATCTGGGTGTCCGCGAAGCGCGTGAACACTGTCGGGGCGGTCTGCCCGGTCTTGCCCGATTCCTCTTGGTGGGCGCGGTAGTTCACGCCGATGCAGATGATCTTGCCGGGATTGGTCAGAGAAGGCAGGAAGGTGACCTCGGATTCGGGACGTGTGGGTGCCCCGTCGATGTCAAGGTCGGTGCCGAAGATGCCCGTTTCAATCGATTCGCGCATCGTTGCGGCAAGGTTCAGGCCGGTAGGGCCCAGATCGTAGGTGGTCTCGTCGATGACCAGACCCCAAGTCTCGGAACCGTCGGTGGCAAGGAAGGATGCATATTGCATGGATTTCGGCCTTTCAGCTCAGTGTTGTTTCAAGGTTTTTGGGGAGGCCGTGTGCCAGTTGCCCGGACGTCGATCCTCCGTGGGCTTAGCGGAAAGTCTTCAACTCGGTGACCGAGGGGATCCCGAACGTGCGGAAGTCGTCGGTGCGGCGGTTGGACCACATGTTCCACCAGTTCTCGTCCTCTGCCCAGATCACCGGTTCGCGCTCGTCGTCGTAGATCTGCTCGAGGTCGGTGTAGAGCTCGACGACCGCACCGGAGGTTTCCACGTAGTAGGCGGCGATATTGTGGCCGGCGCCGTGGCGGACCGGACCCCAGATCAATTCGCGCCCCGCGCGCCCCAGGCGGTCGCCCAACTTGGCCAAATCGGCGATGGACTGGACTTGCCAGGCGTGGTGGTGGAATGTTCCGCGGCCGCCAATCAGGGCAATGCCGTGGTGGTCGGCATTGCAGCGCATGAAGTAGGCATAGTCGTCGCCAATGACATCGGAAAGACGGAAGTCGAAAATCCGGCGCAGGAACTCCATCATGCCGCGGGGGTCCCGCGGATGGAAGTTGATGTGTCCGTAGCGGTCCGGGCCAAACCCCTGCAGTCCTGGGTCGCTGGCCTGCATGCCGGTGTAAATCTCGAAGATCCAGCCTTCCGGGCCGATGAAACTGAAGCCGTCCTGAACGCCGGCGCTGACGGCGGTGTCCGAAACAAACGTGAGGTTCTCATTCTCGACGCGGCGGCGGATCTCCCGCAGCGCATCGCCGTTGCGCGCGATCAGGCCAATGGACTGGATGCCGTTGACTTCCGACTCCACGTACACCAGCTCGTGGTGAACGGCGTTGGCCGCCAGGTAGACCTCGTTCTCGGTGCGTTCGGTGACGCGCAATCCTAAAAGTTGCGTGGCGTCAAAGATGGACCCCTCGATGTCATTGGTCTGAATGGACACATGGCCCATCTCTCTAATCAATCCCCAGGCCATGGCCCACCTCTCCGCAATGAATGTCAAGAAAACATTATCATGCCAAGAATAGATTATCTAGAGACAAATGCAACGAAACGGAAGGAGCTCTCTCCACGCTTCTACCCACCTGCCCCGGACAAGCAACTGTTGTACTGTGAGTGGGAGTTGCCCGGCAGCGCCTTACCGATTGCGAGATCAAGTGTCCAAGAAGAAGCCGTCGTCCTCCTCCAAGACCAAGCAGGGACATCCCGCACGTTCTGCGGCAGCCGGACAGATCGTCAGCATTGACGAATTCCGCGTCCGCAGCACCGGCGACGAAGTGTCGGCACGCTTCATGAAATGGGTCCGCGCGAACACGTCCTTGGCGGCAATTGGTGATCCGTTGCCGATTCTCCATGAATTCCTCGAGCACTACCGGCGATTTGGCGGTGGAACCGACAGCACGTTCCTGGAGGCCTCCCCCATCGCAGCCACCTTGGCCTGGTATCTCACCGAAGACCAGGACAACGATCTCGAGTTCGTCTTGCACGTCGTCATGGGGTACCTGTTGTTCCTGGACGACTCGGACCTTTGGAGCGGCAGCGAAGCGCAGTTCGATGCGGCCCAGTCGGCAATTCTGGAAATCATCGACGAACGATCCGATGCCGCATTCGATGACAGGGTCTTCGAGGTACCCGCACTAAGCCGCAAACAAACCCTCGCTGGACTTCGCGACTTGCCGCTTTCAGGACGTCTCCAATCATTCATGGAATGGTTTGGCGATAAACGCGATGTCACCTCTAAAGGAATTTTGACGCGCAAGGACATCCAGGGCGCAGCAGCGGCCCTGAATGTAGCTGCGGTGGGGGTGCCCACTGCTCCGACCATGTCCACCCCCAGAGACGGCGAAGCACTGCGCGTTACCACGGCACAAGACGTTCCCCGCCTGGACCTGTACTGGGAAGCCTTGGTCCAAATCGGGATCATCGAGCTGGGTGCACGCCGGGCGACGCTGCACAACCCTTTGGCGGCAACCACCGGGTCGGATCGCGAAGACTTGCTGATGCATATCACTCGCGATGTCGCGCTCTGCCTCTATCTCCGTTTTACGGCCGTCGATGAAGAACACGAAAATGAAGACCCCTTCGATGAGGACCTGATTGACGAAGACGTTGCAGGCATCCTCATGACTTCGATGCTCCTGGATGCGGGGATCGAGGAGGGATATTCGGTGGCGAACCTTGAAGTGGCCCTTGAGTCAACCGCCGGTGACGACCAGGTCGACCTCATGGTGGCCCAACTGGCCTTGGATTTACTGTGCGGCGAGGGCCTGGTGCTGCGCGATACGCACTATAGGATTCCACCAGTGCTCAAGAAGATGATTGCCCACGCCATCGCCGAACCGGCGGGCCTTGAAGTCAACTATGCGGACCCCATGGACGCGGATGACCTCAGCTATCTGGGTGCCGGCGACTAATTCCATCTGTGCGGACCCCGGGCACCTGTGGACGGGACACTGTCTTAGCTCGTGCCACCGCAATACAGGCGCGAGCATGGCGAGGTGGGTCGACCGGCTAGTTTGCGCCCTCGGGAGCCACGGCCGTGACCAACTCCTGAAGCTCTGGAACCCGCGCCGCGGATTCCAGCGCCGAGTGGAGCACCGCGTCGTGCGTCGGGTGGGCCTCGGCCAGCAGCTTCTCTCCAGAGGCAGTGAGCTCCGTGTAGATTCCCCGGCGGTCATCCGTGCACAGGATGCGTGTCAACAGGGCGCGGTCCTCGAGCCGGGTCACCAGCCGGGTCGTGGCGCTGCTGGACAGGGCCGCGGCACGGGCCAACTGGGCCATGCGCATGTGCCAGCCATCCTGCCGGCTCAGGGCATCGAGCACCGTGAACTCGACAACGGAGAGGCCGTGCTTGGCCTGCAGTGCGCGCTCAAGCTCGCCCTCGATGAGGTTGTGCAGTGCGGCGAGCGTGCGCCAGCCCTGGGCGCGGACCTGTACGGCATCGTCCTTGATCCCCATGGAGACCCCTCCTCGTTCAATCGTCCGTCCCAGCATATCACCTTGCGCCGATATAACGCGTGTGCAATCATTGCGTTAGCAGTTAGTTGCAGACGCAACGATTGATGCGGGGAAATCCTTTGCATCTCATTTCAACCATCACACACCGAAGGTGCACCATGCCCGCAGCTCTATACGCCCTCGCCCTGGGCGGCTTTGGAATCGGCTTGACCGAATTCGTCATCATGGGTCTCCTGCCGGAAATTGCCGCGGATTTCGGGGTCACCGAAACCGTCGCCGGCTATCTCATCTCCGGTTATGCCCTCGCCGCGGCCATCGGCGCCATCATCCTCACCGCGGTCTTCAGCCGGCTGGACCGCAAGAAGTCATTGCTGTTCCTGATGCTGCTCTTCATCATCGGAAACCTCCTGAGCGCCACGGGCCCGACCTACGAACTGGTCATGGTCGGCCGCATTGTCGCCGCCCTGTGCCACGGAGCGTTCTTCGGGATCGGCTCCGTCGTGGCCGCCGACCTGGTGCCCGCGAACAAGCGTGCCGGCGCCATTTCGTTCATGTTTGCCGGGCTGACCATCGCCAATGTCCTGGGCGTACCCTTCGGCACGCTGTTGGGCCAAGCCGCGGGATGGCGTTCGACGTTCTGGGCCATCACCGCGATCGGCGTCGTCGCCTTCGTTGGCATCTTGGTTCTGGTGCCGGGCAACCTGGCCCGGTCGGGCAACCAGGGAATCTTCGGCGAATTCAACATCTTCCGCAGCCCGCAGGTCTGGCTGTCCATGTTCGTGACCATCTTGGGATACGGCGGCATGTTCGGCGCCTTCACCTATATTGCCTTCACCCTCACCGGTGTCAGCGGCTTCGCCGCCAGTTCCGTCCCTTGGCTGCTGGTGCTCTTCGGGGTCGGGCTCTTCGTGGGCAACATCCTCGGGGGCCGCGCCGCGGACCGACACCTGGCGGCCACGCTGATCACCGTGCTCTCGGTCCTCATCGTCGTCCTGGTGGCCTTCGCGCTCACCGCCGGCAACCAGATCGCCACCATCATCGCGCTGGTGCTCATGGGCGGCATCGGCTTCGCCACCGTTCCGGGACTCCAGATGCGCATCATGAACCATGCCGCCCACGCACCCACCCTCGCCTCGGGCGCCAACATCGCCGCCTTCAACGTGGGCAACGCGCTGGGTGCCTGGGTCGGTGGGCTGACCATCGCCGCGGGCCTTGGCTACACCTCGCCCCTGTGGGCCGGCGCGGGGATCACCGTTGCCGGACTCGCCGTCATGCTTATCGCGACCCGCGTCCGGGGCGGTGAATACTCCACGTCCCGGGCCACCGCCTCGGAACCCGTATCCGTCGGCTAGGGCCACAAACTCCCCACCCCCAACATCCCCGTTACCTGCAATCCAAGGAACATCCCCATGAGCACCTCAACAAACACCATCCCAACCATCGCCCTCAACGACGGAACCACCATGCCGCAACTTGGCTACGGCGTCTTCCAGATCCCGGATGACCAGACCACCGCGGCAGTGGGCACAGCATTGGAAACCGGATACCGCAGCATCGACACCGCCGCCATCTACGGCAACGAGTCCGGAGTTGGCCGCGCCCTGGCCGCGTCGAGCCTGCCGCGCGAGGAACTCTTCGTGACCACCAAGCTCTGGCTGGCCGACCTGGGTCGGGCCTCCACCCGCGACGCCCTGGCCACGAGCTTGGAGAAGCTCGGCCTGGACCACGTGGACCTCTACCTGATCCACTGGCCCGGCACCGACACCGCCGCTTACCTCGAGTCCTGGCAGGCACTGGAGGAACTGCGTTCCGAGGGGCTGACCCGGTCCATCGGTGTCTCCAACTTCCTGCCCGGACAGCTTGAACGCATCATCGAACTCGGCGGCACGGTTCCGGCCGTCAACCAGGTGGAGCTCCACCCGTTCCTGCAAAACCGCGAAACCGCCGCGGTGAACCGCGCGCACGGAATCGCCACCGAGGCCTGGAGCCCGCTTGCCCAGGGTGCCGTGCTGGATGATCCGGCCGTGCTGGCCGCCGCGGCCGCCCACGGGGTGACCCCGGCACAGGTGGTCCTGCGCTGGCATCTGCAGGCCGGCAACGTGGTGATCCCGAAGTCGGTCACCGCCTCGCGCATGGCCTCGAACCTGGACGTGTTCGGGTTCGACCTGGACGCCGGCCAGGTCGCGGCGCTCGATGCGCTGGATCGCGACGGGCGCACCGGGCCCTTCCCGGGCACCTTCAACGGCTAGGTTTCTGCGCAACCGACCAACAACATGCGGCCCCCAACTCCTGCCCCGGTGAAACGCGAGATACTGGAAGACATGGAACCCGTCCTGCTCCTGATCCCCGGATGCCCGAATTCCGCCATCGCCAAGGAACTCTATGACACCGCGCTCAGGCTCGAGGGCATCGAGCACACGGTGCGCGTGCGGGAAATCAGCACCGAGGACGAGGCCGCCCTGCATGATTTCCACGGTTCGCCGAGCTTCAACTTCAACGGTGCCGACCTCTTCGAATCCGATGCCGAACCCGCGGTGGCCTGCCGTGTCTACGGCACCCCGGACGGGTTCGCGGGCCAGCCGACCCTGGACGCCCTGCGTCAGGCCATTCGGGCCACTCGCTCCTGATTCACCCAGGACGCACCGAAGCCACCCGCATTCACGTTGGGACGCGTGAAAACGGGTGGCTTCCGTGCCGGGAACGACCCCGGCGAACCGATCGAGCTAGGCGTCGATCAGATCCTTCTTGTCGTCGTCCGCTTCCTTGGAATTCGTGCCCTTGGCATCCTCGGCCTGCGGGGCCTTGCCGTTCCAGGCGTGGCCCTGTTCGTTGTCCAGGTGCGTGGTCTTCTTGTTCTTCAGCGCGAAGATGTATACCAGCAGCGAGATCCCGATGGCCACGGTGACGTAGGTGAAGAACAGGTCAACGCGCTCGGCCTTCTGCAGCGCGGCACCGATCAGCGGGACGGTTCCGCCGAAGAGCGAGTTCGCGATCGCGTAGCCCAGGCCCACGCCCAAGGCGCGGATGGAGGCCGGGAACAGCTCGGCCTTCACCAGGGCGTTGATCGAGGTGTAACCGCCGACAATCAGCAGGCCGCCGAGCATCAGCAGGAAGGCGAAGACCGGGTTCTGGGTCTTGGACAGCATCGAGAGCAACGGCCAGGTGAACAGGACGCCGGTGATGCCGAACCAGAGCAGCAGCGGCTTGCGTCCGACCTTGTCGGAGATCATGCCGTAGACCGGCTGCAGCAGCATGAAGATGAACAGGGCCCAGAAGTTGATGACCGAGGTCTGCGTCTTCTCGATGCCCGAGGTATCGTTCATGAACTTCAGGATGAAGTTGGTGTACGTGTAGAAGGCCACGGTGCCGCCCAGGGTGATGCCGATGCAGATGAGCAGCGGCTTCCAGTACTGGGTGAACAGCAGCTTCATGGTGCCCGGCTGGGCCTCGCCGGCAACGCCCGGCTTGTTGGCCGCGGCCACCTGCTCGGCGGAGACGGTTTCCTCCATGGTGCGGCGCAGCCACAGGACCACGAGGGCAGCGACGCCGCCGATGGCGAACGGAATTCGCCAGCCCCACTCGGTGAGCGTTTCATGGCTCATGGTGTTCTGCAGGATGACCAGCACCAGCAGGGCCAGCATCTGGCCGCCGATCAGGGTCACGTACTGGAAGGAAGAGAAGAACCCGCGGCGTTTGGAGGTCGCGGCCTCGGACATGTAGGTGGCACTGGTGCCGTACTCGCCGCCCACGGAGAAGCCCTGGACCAGGCGCACGAGGACCAGCAGGACCATGGCCCACATGCCGATGGCCTGCTGCGTCGGCAGCAGCGCGATGGCGAAGGAGCCGGCGGACATCATGGTCACCGACAGCGTCAGTGCCGCCTTGCGTCCATGGCGGTCGGCGTAGCGGCCGAAGAACCACGCGCCCACCGGGCGCATCAGGAACGAGGTCGCGAAGACGGCCATGGCTTCCAGGCCGGCCTGCAGCTCGTTGGTGGCGTTGAAGAAGTGCGACTGGAAGTACGCGGCAAACACCGTGTAGACGTAGAGGTCAAACCACTCCACGAGGTTTCCGGCCGAGCCCTTGAGGATGTTGCTGACAGCCCTACGGGTTGCCGCCGCCTCGTTTGCATCTTTGGTTCCGGCACCGGGTCGCGGTGCCTTGTTCTTGCTGTCCACGGCAGGTTGTCCCATGGTTCCTCCTCTTGCATTGAGGCCCCGCAAATCACCGAGGGCCTCAACCAAGGTATTCGTGAGACACGTTACAGCCAACGTGAGAGCGGATTCCTAACACTTCCTTAGGAGACCGTCGGGGGTTCCGGAGCGGCCACGATGGGGAAGCGGGCGGGACGGGAAACGCGAAGAAATGATACTCTCCAAGACGGGCGCAAGATGCATTAGCGGGCCGTGAACCACGATTTCTTACGACACAATCCACGAATCAAGGGACCCTTCCATGGACGTACTCATCGTAGAGGATGACGACTCCATGGGCGCGGCACTCACCGCCGCGGTGAAGTCCACCGGACACGGCGCCACCAGGGTCGCCCGCGGCACCGATGCCCTGCTCAGGCACCGCGACTTCGACTTGATCCTGTTGGACCTGGGGCTGCCGGACATGGACGGGCTCGAGGTGCTGCGCAAGCTGCGTCAGGTCTCCGACTCCCCCATCCTGATCCTCACCGCCCGAGACGACGAACGCTCCGTCGTCCTGGGCTTGCGCTCGGGCGCCGACGACTACCTGATCAAGCCCGTCAAGCTCGTCGAACTGCTCGCCCGCATCGAGGCAGTCACCCGGCGGACCATGCCCGCCGGCGGGCGGAAGAACCCGCACGTGAGGGTCGGGGAGCTGGCCATCGACCTCGACCGCCGCGTGGCCGAGGTTGCCGGAACCGAGCTGTCCCTGACGCCCACCGAATTCGACCTGCTGTCCCTGCTGGCCCGCAATGCCGGTTCGGTGGTCACCCGCGAACAGATCCTCGACTCCCTGTGGGGAGATGCCTTCCTGGCGTCCTCACGCTCGCTGGATGTGCACCTGACCGGGCTGCGCTCCAAGCTTTCGCTGCCCGGATTCATCGTCAACGTCCGCGGCGTCGGCTACCGGATCGAGGCCGACCCGCAGTGAAGCTGCGCGTCCTGGGCATCCTGAGCGTGCTGGTGCTGCTGCTGGTGCTGCTCGTGTCCAACGTGATCCTCTCCTCCGCGGGACGCGAGGTGACCCAACAGCTGCAAATCAACCGCGCCGCCTCGCTGAACCGGATCGCCCAGCTCGCCTACGACGCGGCAAACGACGGGGACACCACGGTGCTGCGGCGGGACATGGAAACCTACTCCGGTCTCTACTCCGAGGGCCTGGTGGTGCGCCTGCAAACCGGCACGCTGGCCTCCGGAGGGCTGGACCCCGAGCGCCCGGACGTGCGCGAGGCGCTGGGGCGGGCCTCGCTGAACCTCGCCGACACCACGCTGGACCCCGTCAGGCCCTTCGGCACGGGCAACGAGGTGATCTCCCGGTCCTTCGGCAGCGCCAGCCAGGTCCTGGGCGAGGTCGTCATGGAGGTCAACCTCGATGCCGCCCGGGACAAGCTGCGCTACCGGTGGCTGGTCACCGCCATTGCCGCCATCGCGCTGGCAGCGGTGTTGCTGCTGCTGGCGGGCAGGCTCACCGGCTGGGTGTTGCGCCCCGTGCAGCGCCTCGGCGCCGCGGTGCGTGAATTCAAGGACACCGGCCACACGCCGCCACTGCCGGAGGCCGGTCCCCCGGAGCTGCGCGAGCTCTCCCGGTCCTTCACCGACATGGTCACGACCCTGGGCGAGCTCATCGATTCCCAGCGCCAACTCATAGCCGACACCTCCCACCACCTGCGCAACCCGATCGGGGCGCTGCGCCTGCGCGTGGACTTGCTGCTGCTGGAATTGCGGAATGAAAAGGAGCGGGCCGCCGGGGCCGGGGTGCTGGCCGAGCTCGAACGGGTCGAGGAGATCCTGGATTCGGTGCTCAGGCTGGCGGTGGCCGAACACCGGGTGATCGAGGATTCGGCCGGCGCCTCCCCCGAGGTCTCCGAGGGCCCCGGCTCCGGGAGCGTCAACGCCTTCGTGGTGCTGGCCGAGGAAGTGGACCGCGCCCGGCCCGCCGCCCTGGCGGCCGGATCCGACCTGGTCCTGGCCACTCAGGAGGATCCCGGCGCGGAG
This sequence comes from Paeniglutamicibacter sp. ORCA_105, assembly GCF_045798545.1. Classification (NCBI taxonomy): domain Bacteria; kingdom Bacillati; phylum Actinomycetota; class Actinomycetes; order Micrococcales; family Micrococcaceae; genus Paeniglutamicibacter; species Paeniglutamicibacter sp. ORCA_105. The sequence goes on from NZ_JBIXLM010000022.1 coordinate 59,928, forward strand.
CTCGCCTGCAGCCGGATCGAACTGGCGCAGATGCTCGGCGAGCTGCTGAACAACGCCATCAAGTACGCGCCTGGGGCGCAGATCACCGCCTCGGTGCGGACCCGGGGTTCGGCCACGCTGATCGAGATCGCCGACACGGGCCCGGGCCTGGAGCCCGAACAGCTGTCCGCCGCCACCACCCGCTTCTGGCGCGCCCCCGAACACTCCTCGATCCGCGGCACCGGCATGGGCATGACCATCGTTGACAGGCTGGCCACCGCAAACGGCGGTCGCCTGGTGCTGGGGCCCAACGAACCGAACGGCCTGCGCGCCCGCATCGAATTCGACGCGGCACCCACCCTCCCCGGGCAGGGGGAAACCTCATGAACGCAAACCCCGCAAGCGGCCTCCATCCGTCGCGGCGCAGCGTGCTGCGCGCGGCCTTCGCGGCCGGGACGATCTCCCTGCTGGCCGCGGCACTCGCCTCCTGCGTCTCCGGACCGCGCCGCGAAACCATCGTCGTCGCCGGCGGGGAACCCGGCGGCTTCTACCTGGAATTCGCCACGCTGCTGGCGGCCTCCCTGCAACGGCACCAGGTGGCCCGCACCGCCACGGTCAACCCCACCGGCGGCAGCCTGGACAACGTCGCGCAGCTGCTCTCCGGCGAAGCGACCCTGGCCGTCGCGTTGGCCGACGCCGCTTCGCTCGAGGGTGGCCAGCAAGGCAAGCACCCCGGACAGATCGCGGCGCTGGGCAAGGTCTACCAGAATTACGTCCATGCCGTGGTGCGCCGGGACGGATCCATCACCTCGCTCGATGACCTGGCCGGGCGCACCGTGGCGGTAGGCATGCCGGGCTCCGGCACCTCCCTGATCACCCCGCGCCTCTTCGAGGTCGCCGGCCTGAAATCCGCCCCCGCCGGGACACCGGCCGCGGGCCGGGACGTCATCGTGAAGGCCCTGGGACTCAACGACGGGGTCGCCGCCCTGGCCGCCGGAGAGGTCGACGCGCTCTTCTGGTCCGGCGGGGTGCCCACCGCCGCCATCGCCCAGGCCCACACCGAATTCGCGTTCGCCCTGCTTGACCTCTCCTCCCTGCTCCCCGGACTGCGGGAGAGGTATGGGGCCTTCTACGACAAGGTGCTGATCCCCGGCGACAGCTATCCGGGCATCGACGCGGTGTGGACGGTCGGGGTGGCCAACCTGCTGCTCTGCCGCACGGACCTGGACGCCGAGACGGTGCGGCAAACAGTGGACCTGCTGGTGGGACATGCCGATGAGCTGATTCCGCGCTCGAGCGTCGGGGTGCAGTTCCTGAGCCCCGATTCGCTGATCAACACCGCCGACGTGCCGCTGCACCCTGCAGCCGCCCAGGCCTACCGGAAGCTTCACGGGTAGCACTGCACGGCCGGCAGCTTCCGTCCGGAAAGCGTAATCGCTCCGTGCAGGCCTGCCCCGGTGGGGGCAAACGTGCACGGAGCGATGAGCGGATGTTCTTCTTTCCCGCGACGCGTCTGGGGTCAGAGCGTCATGTGTTCCAGCTGGCGCCCGTTGGTCTCGCGCACCAGACGCCAGACAAAGAGGAACGAGAGCAGCGCGAAGCCTGCGTAGATGCCGTAGGCAAGCTGCAGGCCCGCATCCGCGAGCGTCGGGAAGGTCGTGCTGACCACGAAGTTCGCGATCCACTGGGCGGCGGCACCCAGGCCAAGGGCCAGCGCCCGGATGTTGTTGGGGAACATCTCCCCCAGCAGCACCCACACCACCGGTCCCCAGCTGGCGCCGAAGCCCACGACGAACAGGTTTGCTGCCACCAGCGCGATCATGCCCCAGGAACCCGGGAGGCTGAGCTCCCCGTTGACGGTGACAGCCTGGGCGAAGGCCACTGCCATGGTGCCCAGCGACAGGGTCATCATGGCCGAGCCGACCAGCAGCAGCAGCTTGCGTCCAACCACATCCACCAGCGAGATCGCCACGATGGTTGCCACGATGTTGGTGACCGAGGTGATCACGGAGATCATGAACGAGTCGGATTCCTGGAATCCGACGGACCTCCACATCGTGGTCGAGTAGTAGAAGATCACGTTGATTCCCACGAGCTGCTGGAAGACCGAAAGCAGGATGCCGATCCAGACCAGCGTCTTGAACCCGAACTTGCCGCCAAAGAGGTCCGCGAAGCGTTGGCGTCGTTCCACGTTCACGGTCGCCTTGATCTCGGCGATCTTGTTCTCCGTGGCCTCTCCGGCTTCCATGCCCACCACGTCGATGAGCACCCGTCGAGCGCCCTCGTCGTCGCCTTTTTCCACGAGGTAGCGCGGGGACTCGGGCAACCGTGCGGCAAGGATCCCGTAGACGAGGGCCGGCACCAGCAGGGTGAGGAACATCCAGCGCCAGGCCTCCAGGCCGAGCCACGCGCTCTGGGCGGCGCCCCCGGCCAGCCACGCGATCATGGCCGAGAGCAGAAACGCCAGGAAGATGCCGCTGACCAGCGAGAGCTGCTGCAGCGTGGCCAGTCGGCCACGCGCCTTCGAGGGTGCAATTTCGGCAATGTACGCCGGGGCGATCACCGAGGCAAAGCCCACGCCGATGCCGCCGACGAAGCGCCACCAGATCAAGTCCCACACGCCAAAGGCGAACCCGCAGCCCAGTGCGCTGATCGAAAGCAACGCACTGGCAACGAGCATCGTGCGGATCCGGCCAAAGCGTTGCGAGCAAACCCCTGCATACCAGGCACCCAGTGCCGCGCCCAGCAGGGCGCAGGACACGGTGAAGCCCAGCAGGCCGGAGCCGAGTCCGAACTGCTCGCGCACCGCATCAACGGTTCCGTTGATGATCGCGCTGTCGTAGCCAAAGAGGAAGCCACCCAAGGCGGCAACCGCGGCCATGGCGACGAGCTTGGTCGTGACTCGTCCGTCATTCCTGTTCGGAGTGATAACCCGCTTTGCCTCAGACATCGCGTCCGGCCCCCCGCAACTCGACCGGGCTGGGTCCACCGGCGGTGAAGCGGTAACGCGAGCCGCTTTCACGTTGCTGCCCAGTGAAGGCCTTCGCAGAACGCCCGGTCTTGAAGTCACCCGGCAGGCCTTGCTTGACCTGTGGCAGCCCATGGCTTTGGTCCACGTTGAAATCTCCCTTGATTAATTGGTAAGACTCAATTAGTAAAGGAGCCTAAAGATTGTGATGTCCAGCATAAGGCACTGCGGTAGGATTTGGAAAGACTGCCTAACCAAAGGATCGATTCCATGATCACAGCAGCCGCCTCCGGAACCTCCGCCAGGCCCCTGCCGCAGACGCTGGCCACCGCCACCGACCGACGCTTCCTGCAGCACCTGCTCGAGCATGGCCCCAGCTCACGCACTGCAATCGCCGCTTCCACCGGACTCTCGCGACCCACCGCATCGGAGGCCGCCACGCGCTTGTCGGAGACCGGTTTACTGAGAACCATCGAGACTCCCCCGGCCAAGAAGCGAGGTCGGATACCGGAGATCTACGACCTGGATCCCGACTACGGCCACACACTCTCGCTCACGGCGGCAGCAGGGCGGACCCGGGTTCAAACCCACGACCTGCGTGGCACATTGCTGCATGACGCCACCCTGGACCTGCCCGATTCCATGACCCGGGGCGAGCTGGAGAGGACCCTGCGCGACCTTGTCACCGCCGCGGTCGATGCCACCGGTTCCCCCTGCCTGGCGGCAACCGCGTCACAGGGCAACCCCGTGGATCCGGCCACCCAGCGTCCGGTGGTCCTGCCGGCTTCCGCATTCCCGGAAGGGCGCGTCGACGTGGGCGCGCTCCTTCGCGAGGTGTGCAGCGGACCGGTGCGCCTGGACAACGACGTCAACTGGGCAACCCTGGCCGAACAGCGCATAGGTGTCGCCCGCGGGATCGATGAGCTACTCCTGGTTTACCTGGGACCCGGCATCGGCGCCGGACTGGTCATGTCCGGAACCGTCCAGCGCGGCCGGCACGGCATGGTCGGCGAACTGAGTTACCTGCGCTCGGGCGGGCGAACGCTGATCAGCCAGCTGCTGGAACACTCAAGGGCGGCCCCCGGCAGCGATCGGCTCGACGTCCCCGCATGCTTGTCGCTTTTTGCAACCACCCCGGCCGCGGATAACGCCCGGCTTTTTGTCGAGGCCATTGCCCAGCAAATCGGCAACATTGCGGCCATCACCGATCCACAGGCACTGGTGCTTAGCGGCCCGATCACCAAAGGCTCCGCCTTCACACAAATGTTCGCCGAGGCCCTGCAGCCACTGCTGCTTGATGCAGACCTCGAGGTGTTGGCCAGCGCCTTGGGCGAGGACGCCCCCCTGATCGGGGCCAGCCTGGCCGCACGGGACATGGCCGAAGCCCACTTCTGGAGCAACTACCGCTCCTGATACCCAGAACCCGTCCTACTCGACGGCACCGCCCGCCCGCCGCGGACGTGGCGTAGGCTACACCCAGGGAAATTGTCGGGGAGGGGTGTGTCCATGTACCAGATCGAGGAAGCGGATTCCTTTGCCGCCTGGCGCCGGCTCATCTCCTCGACCTTCGTGCCGCTCGAGGCCGAACAGGTACGCCCGGGTCAGTTCACCGGCCGCATCGGCGGGCGCCAGCTACACGACGTCGGGATCATGCGCCTGGATGCCGGCGCGCAAACGGTGTTTCGTTCGCCGGCCCTGATTTCCCGCGGCGGAATCGGCCACTACAAGTTGAGCCTGCAGCTCTCCGGCCACGGACTGCTGCTGCAGGACGGGCGGGAAGCGCTGCTCTCCCCCGGGGATGTGGCCATCTATGACACCCAGCGCCCCTACACGCTGAACTTCGATGACTCCTTTCAGACCCTGGTGCTCATGTTCCCGCAGCACCTGCTGGGGCTTGCCGCCGACGACGTCGCAGAACTCACCGCGGTTTCCATGGGCAAGGGCAACCGACTGGCCGAGGCAGTTGCCCCGTTCGTGGCATCCATCGCCTCCCAGCTGCCGGAACTCAACAGCCCCATCGGGCACCGGCTGGCGATGAATATCGTCGACCTGCTTTCCACGCTGTTGGCCGACGAAATCTATTCGCGCCCCGAGTCCAGCACCGACACCCATGCCAAGGTGCTGCGGCGCATCCAGCACCATATCGAGGCGAACCTGGCGGACCCGACGCTGGGGCCCGAGGCCATCGCCGCCGCCCACCACATTGCCACGCGCACGCTGCACAAGATCTTCTCCGCCTCCTCGCTGACGGTTGCCGGATGGATCCGCGAGCGCCGGCTTGAATCCTGCAGACGCGACCTGGCCGACCCGCTCTGCGCGCACGTTCCCATTGGGGAAATCGGCGCCCGCTGGGGGCTGGTCGATGCCGCGCACTTCAGCCGCATCTTCCGCGCCGCCTTCGGCCAATCCCCCAGCCAATACCGCTCCAACCCGGCGCCCGTGCGCTAGGGAACAAGAAGCGTACGGGCAAAGCCAAGCATGGGACGTGTGTCGCGGGCCACACTGGGTACAGAAGTGATTCCCCGCGTACCAAGGAGTGCAACATGCCCACCGCCACCACGACCTTTGCCACCGATGCCGACCTGTTGGCCGCGATCCAGCCGTCCTCCGGCGGACGGGACATCCATGACCCCGCCACCGGCGGGCTCGTGGGCAAGGCGCCCGAGCACACGGTTGCCGACCTAGAACGTGCGGTTTCCGCCGCCCGCGCGGCGCAGCCGGCCTGGGCGGCACTGACCCACGCCGAACGCAGTGCCGCACTGAACCGCGCCGCCGATGCCGTGGAGGCCAACGCCGAGGCGCTGGCGGTGCTGCTCTCGCGCGAACAGGGCAAGCCGCTGAACGGGCCCAACGCCCGCTTCGAGGTCGGCGCCTGCGCCGCCTGGCTGCGCGCCACCGCCGGGTTCGAGCTCGAGCCCGAAATCCTGGTGGACGACGAGGGCGGGAAGGCGGAGATGCATTACCGCGCCCTGGGCGTCGTGGGAGCCATCGGCCCGTGGAACTGGCCCATGATGATTTCGGTCTGGCAGTTGGCCCCGGCGCTGCGCATGGGCAACACCGTGGTGCTCAAGCCCTCCGAGTACACCCCGCTCTCGGTCCTGGCCCTGGTCGAGGTCCTCAATGAGGTGCTCCCGGCCGACGTGCTGCACGTGGTCTCCGGCGGACGCGAGGTGGGCGAGGCGCTCTCCGCGCACCGGGACGTCGACAAGCTCATGTTCACCGGCTCCACCGCCACCGGCAAGGCCATCATCCGCTCCTCCGCCGACACTGTGAAGCGACTGACGATGGAACTGGGCGGAAACGACGCCGGCATCGTGCTGCCCGACGCCGATCCGAAGGCGATCGCCGCCGATCTGTTCTGGGGCGCCTTCATCAACACCGGGCAGACCTGCGCCGCGCTGAAGCGGCTCTACGTGCACGAGGACATCTACGAAGAAGTCTGCACCGCGCTCACCGAGGTAGCCGCCCAGATGCCCATGGGCGTGGGGTTGGACGAGGCCAATGTGCTGGGTCCGCTGCAGAACAAGGCCCAGTTCGACATCGTCACCTCGCTGGTCGAGGCGGCGGTGGACTCCGGCGCCAGGGTGCTCGCCGGCGCCAATCCCGAATCCGGCCAACCGGGCTACTTCTATCCGACCACGCTGATCGCAGACATCGACAACGACAACCCCTTGGTCGCCGAAGAGCAGTTCGGCCCGGCCCTGCCGATCATCAAGTACTCGTCCGTCGACGAGGCTGTGGCGATGGCCAATGGGCTGGACGTGGGCCTGGGCGCCTCGGTCTGGTCTTCCGACAAGGAGGCTGCCCGCGAGGTCGCGGCCCGCATCCAGGCCGGCACGGTGTGGATCAACAAGCACGGAGCGGTGGACCCGCGGGTACCCTTCGGCGGAGCCAAGGCCTCCGGCTACGGCCTGGAATTCGGCGTCGCGGGCCTCAAGCACCTGGGCCAGCCCCAGGTCATCAGCTACTAGGGGACGGAAGAGACCACCATGGAACTTGACTACCTCATCGTCGGGGCCGGCTCTTCCGGGAACGTCATTGCCCGCCGCCTGCTCGATGCCGGAAAACGCGTCGCCATGCTCGAGGCCGGCGATTTCGACGCCAACCCGAACATTGCCCACCTCAATACCCTGGGCCACCTGTGGCACAGCGAGCAGGACTGGGACTACTACACCACCGAACAGGTTGGTGCCTCCAACCGGCGCCTGCACCTTCCGCGCGGCAAGGTCATGGGAGGCTCCCACGCCCTGAACGCGGCCATCTGGGTGCGCGGGGACAGGTGGGACTACGACACCTGGGAAAAGGAAGGCTGCGCCGGCTGGGGCTGGGTCGATGTCCTGCCCGTCTTCAAGCACATCGAGAACTTTGACGGCGGCGCCTCGGAAACCCGCGGGGACTCCGGGCCGCTGGACGTCGTCAAGGACTTCGAGCGCAACCCGATCCAGGAAGACATGCTCGCTGGTGCCGTGGAAACGGGCATCCCGCTTAATGAGGACTACAACTCCGGGGACGTCGAGGGCGTCTCGCGCATGCAGCTCACGGTGCGCGACGGAAAGCGGTTCAACACCTGGCACGCGTACCTCAAGCCCGTGGCGGAGAACCCGAACCTGGTGCTGCTCACCAGTGCGCACGTGCGCCGGCTCGTCGTCGAGGACGGGCGCGTGGCGGGCGTGGAGTTCGACCACGAGGGCGAGCGCAAGACCCTGCGCGCCACCGAGACCGTGCTGGCCGCCGGAGCCCTGAATTCCCCGGAGATCCTGCTGCGCTCCGGCATCGGCCCGGCCGACGAACTGCGCGCCCTCGGCATCGAACCGGTGCACGACCTGCCCGGTGTGGGCAAGAACCTGCAGGACCACCTGCTCTCCCCCGTCATCCTGACCAGCGGGGCCGCACCGGTGCCCACGGGAGCCGTTGCCCCGGCCGAGGTCCACTTCTTCGCCAAGAGCCGGCCCGAGCTTCCCGTGGCGGACACCCAGCCGCTGTTCTTCTCCGTACCCATGTACTCGCAGGACTACGCGCCCGGGGACATGACCGGACCGGAAAACGGCTTCTCAATGCTCGGTGGCCTGGTCCGCCCGCAAAGCCGTGGCGAACTCACGCTCTCGGGCCCAGGCGAGGACGACCCGCTCCTGATCGACCTCGGCGCCCTGCGCGAACAGGCGGATGTCGACGCGTTGGTGGCCTCGGTGCGCCAATGCAGGGAGATCGGGCGCAGCCAGGCGCTGGCAGGGTGGGAACCGACGGAGATCCACCCGGGCCCGGGGATCAAGGACGAGGACCTGGAGCAGTATGTGCGCGACTCGGTGGTCACCTATCACCACCAGGTCGGCACCTGCAAGATGGGCGTGGACGAACTGGCCGTAGTGGACCCCGCATCGCTGAAGGTCCACGGTCTGGACGGTTTGCGCATTGCCGATGCCTCGATCATGCCCCTGGTGCCCACCGGCAACACCAATGCACCCTCGGTGATGATCGGCGAGCGTGCCGCGGCGATGCTCATCGCCGAGCGCGCCCCCGTGGCCCGGGAAGCTGTCGCCGGCTAGCGGACCCTTGGAACCGTCGGCCCACCGCACCGTAGGGACTTTACCCAGGTGAGCGAGGGCCGGTAGCTTCAAACCTCCAGTCGAATCGTCCCGGCACCCCCCAAACGGGGAGCCGGGGCGCTTCGTCTTTGGCGTCAATGTCGAAGGGGCACCTGAGCAACACCACGGGGAATCACCTCAATCGTGGTGGAGTGGCAGGGATCCGCCTAATCCCGGGAGGGGCCAGGATCCTGGACTGTCGCCGAGCCGTCCTCGACCGGCTCCGATCCGCCTTCCTTGGCTTCCTTGACCCGTGGATCCTTGGGCACCTCGCCGTGCGGCGGGCGGTCGTAAAACTTCTTGTAGCGTTCGTCCTCGTGATGGTTGTTGCCCATGGCCTGCCTCCCGCAAGAAGGGTGTGGATACCTCAACCGTGGCACTGCTTCCGGTTCTTGGCAACAGTCGTTGAGCGGCGGCCGAGGGCTCAGGCCGTCAGCTCCTCGCCGGCATCACTGATGACCTGTCCGAGACCTCCGCGGCCGAGGCTGGCGCGCTGGCGTTGGGCACCGTTTCCGTCCCTAGCCAGTCGTTCCAGACCCGTCTGGACGAAATCGGTGTCGCCGTTCATGGCCAGAGCCTCGCCGATGAGCTGCAACAAAGCAACCAGTAGCTGGTTGGTGCCGATTGCCCGCCCGGTGACGGGATCCACCTGGTTGCCCGTCAAGCCGTGCTTGGCTGCTTGCCAGAAGGCGAGGTCCAGGACTTCGGGCAACAGCGGTTCGGTCGTGGCCGGGGCACGCAAGCTCGTGTCGACCAGTGCGCGCACGATGAGCGCCAGCAACACCGAGTCCTCGGCGCGTAGCTGGGCGTCCGCGATCCTGACCTCGATGGTGGGATACCGGTTGGATAGGCGCGCTGCCCAGCCAATGTGGCCCTGGTCCAAAACGACGTCGGATGCCAGAAGCGTGTCCATCCGGGTCCGGTATTCCCGCGCATCTGCAAAATGCGGCTGGATGCCTTGTATCGACCACCGGCGGTAGTGGATGCTGCGCCATGAAGCGAACCCAGAATCCGCACCGCGCCAAAACGGGGAATTCGAGCCAAGCGCCAGCACGAGCGGCAACCAAGGCCGCAGGGCGTTCAAGGCCACCACCCCGGCATCCGCGTCGGGTATCGAGACATGGACGTGGAGCCCCGAGACATACTGGTCCCCACTGATTCCGGGAAGATACTCGTGCAGGGCGCGGTAACGTTCATCATCGGCGATAACGGCGGCACCGGCGCGAACCAACGGTGCCGCACCCACACTCACGGGCAGGAGATTCAGGCCCTGAACGGTGCGAGCGAGTTCCTTGCGGTACTCGCGCAGCGACGCCAGTGCAGTGGTTCCGTCACTGCAGATCGGCGTGGCGGTCTCAACCTGGCAGGCCAGGAGCTCGGTCTGGGTGGAATTTCCCCCTGCCTTGATGCCCATGATGCTGGCCGACGTGGCAGCGTCCGGGACGGCAGGCAAACCGGATTCCGGGTGGAGAAGGAAGAACTCTTCCTCGATGCCGAAGGTGCTCATGGGGATCCTTCCGTAGGAGATGCCAAGACGAGGCAAAAATGCGTGGACGAGGGGATTGTCCGTGGCGACGTGGAATTTCACTCCATTCGCATCGGCAGGTGAATGCCAACATCTACCCTTCCGGGGAAGGATGCCAACTCCAACGTGGTCCCTGACGTCTTTCGACGCCAGGGACCACGAATCAACGGCTCGGAGCCGAAGCCCTACTCGCTATTGTCGTTACTGGTCGCCGGGCCACTCTTGATGGCCCCGCCCTCGTCCGTCCAGTCATGGCCCGTCTCGGTGGACAGCGCAGGATCCGATACGTGGTCCTCCCGCTTCGCCTGCTCTTTCTTCTCGGCAGCGTCCGTGGTGGGTTCCTGGGATTCATTCATGGTGTTTTTCTCCTTTGTATTTGTGTGGGAAAAATTCAGGGGAGGATTGTCGTCCTCATTGGCGTTCTGCAACTGCGGCTCATCAAAACGAAGCAATTTATGGCTGCCGTCGCAAAACGGCTTGATCTTCGACCCGCCGCACCGACAAAGCGCCACGGTTCCGCGCCTCGGATCGACCGGCTGGTTGTCGCCGTCCACGATGTCGAAGCTTCCCCTGACGATCAGCGGACCACGGGGGCAAACGGTGATGCTGGCGGGCCCGGAGTTGCTCATGCGGCAGCCCGGAGTTCGGCGCGCAACGAGCTGCGGTCGGATTGCCAGGCGTTCATCTGCCATTGGCCGGCCAGCGTGTCGAGCAGGATGACAGTCGCAGCACCGAAGAACACGTCGTTCATCAACCGGGGGTCTGCCTCAACGAGTCCGCCGGCAAGGTCCCGTCCGGCAATCTGTTCATGAACGGCGTCGGCCTCCACGTGTTCATCGAAATAATCAGTGACCGGCGAGCTAAATCCGAGTCGTCGGAATCCTCGGGCATACTTCGCATTAGGTATGGATGAGGTCATCTCGTAGATCGCCAAGTGGCCGCAGGCAGCGCCCCGGTGCCTGCGGTGCAGGCCGAAAAGAGAAATGACATTCACTGAAGCCAGGGTGATGGCAGGGATGGCATCGATGTAGCTCCCGAAGTCGTTCTCGAGCCCCAGCCCCTCCATGGTCCGGGCAAATAGTTCGGCGTGCGTTTGGCCGGGAACCCCACCGCCGTATTCGTCGGCTTGGATCTCCACCAGCGCCGATTTGGCCCGGCCGGTTAGTCGCGGGATCGCCCAGGTGTGCGGATCTGCTTCCTTCAGCTGGTAAATGGACTTGTGGACCAAGAACTCACGGGCCTGTTCCAGGGTCGCATTGCGCGCAACATAGGAGGATACCGATGGTCCGGTCGCTGCTTTGGTCATGTCGAAAAGTGCATCGGCCACCGATTGCGCATTGGGGGCGGGTTGCGGAAGTTCTCCTATGGTGTCGTTCAAGCGGTTCTCGAACCGCTCCTCGAGCCGTTTGCGCAATGCCAAAAGCGGCGGATGCCATTCCCAGACATCGTTGACGGCGTCGAAGCCCGAGTAGTGAAGCTCGTAGAGGACGAACAGGGTTAGCTGGAGATCCTCGTTGAAGAGGATGTCCGTATCGACGCGGAAGGCCTCTTCTGCCGTTTCCCCGAGTTGGTCCAGGTCATCTGGCATGTCATTGCGCATCAGAGCCGCAATAAGTGCGGAACTGAGCGGGCCACGTCCAGTGGGGAGGTCTCGCATGATGCTCCGTTCGTGAAGGGGTACCCGGGGGCGGCTCCAAGAACACCCATGTGTCGTCATGGAGCTTCCTGGAATCCGATAATGATGTTGGGATTACCGTAATTCGCCTTCACTGGAACGACAAGAATTTTGACACCCCCCTTAGCTGATAGCGGACAAACCGGTTCGGTGCCGGACCGAATTCGAAGGGCCGGCAATCCGTTCCGCCGGATCACCAAGGGACGCCTGCCCACCTCAGCGAGCGTTCGCCAAACGCCCTTGAAGCGTTCGTCCGTGCGATGGTTCGCCCCTGCACCGTGCGACGGTAAGACACTTGCCATCCATGCCGTGGCGAGGGCTCTGGCAGTGAGTCAGCAATCACCCGAACGGAGTGATGCCTCCGGTCCGCTACCCCTCGGGAACCTGCTGCTGAGGACACTGGTTGGTGATGATCCGCTTGATGCCGGCATGTTCGGCCTTGGTCATCCAAAGTCCGTGTTTGGCCTTGACCGCGGTCTGGCGTGCCACGTAGGAGCAGCGGAACGACTTGTTCGATGGCAGCCAACTGGAAGCATCGGAATCGCCCTTGGAGGCATTGGACGGACCGTCCACCGCCAGGAGGTTCAGCGGATCGTTGGCAAATTTAACTCGCTGCTCCCCGGTCATCTTTTGCGCACCCTTTTGCCAGGCATCGGACAGCGCGACGACGTGATCGATCTGGACCTTGGTGCTGGTCCCTTGGCCGCGCACAAAATCGATGCGTTTTCCGGTGAACGGATCGGAGAGCGCTCCGCTGGTGACGACGCAGCCGTTGGTTCCGGGCTTCGCCTCGATGCCGGTCAGGTCCCGACGCAACATGTCGTTGCGGGCATCGCAGCCGTTTCGGTCAGGGTCCTTCCAGCCGCTGCCGAAGAGGCTACGTTCGTAGCCCGTCTTTGGAGCCCTGCCCT
>NZ_JBIXLM010000023.1:0-70833 GCF_045798545.1 Paeniglutamicibacter sp. ORCA_105
CCCCCCCCCCCCCCCCCCCAGGGCGGTTTAGAAGAAGCCGAGCTTGTCCTCCGAGTAGGACACCAGCAGGTTCTTGGTCTGCTGGTAGTGGTCCAGCATCATCTTGTGGTTTTCGCGCCCGATGCCGGAGGACTTGTAGCCGCCGAACGCCGAGTGCGCCGGGTAGGCGTGGTACTGGTTGACCCAGACGCGGCCGGCCTGGATGTCACGCCCGGCGCGGTAGGCGGTGTTGCCGTTGCGGCTCCACACCCCCGAGCCCAGCCCGTAGAGGGTGTCGTTGGCGATCTCGATGGCGTCCTCGTAGCCGGAGAACTTCGCGACCGAGACGACGGGGCCGAAGATCTCCTCCTGGAAGATGCGCATCTTGTTGTGGCCCTCGAAGATGGTCGGCTGCACGTAGTAGCCGCCGGACAGGTCGCCCTCGAGCTCCGCGCGCCCGCCGCCGGTGAGCACCTTGGCGCCCTCGGCCTTGCCGATGTCCAGGTAGGAGAGGATCTTCTCCAGCTGGTCGTTGGAAGCCTGCGCGCCCATCATGGTCTCGGTGTCCAGCGGGTTGCCCTGCTTGATGGCCTTCGTGCGCTCCACGACGTCGGCCATGAAGGAGTCGTAGATGGATTCCTGGACCAAGGCGCGCGAGGGGCAGGTGCAGACCTCGCCCTGGTTCAGCGCGAACATGGTGAAGCCTTCCTTGGCCTTGTCGTAGAACGCGTCGTCCTTGGCCGCGACATCCTCGAAGAAGATGTTCGGGGACTTGCCGCCCAATTCCAGGGTGACCGGGATCAGGTTTTCCGAGGCGTACTGCATGATCAGCCGGCCGGTGGTGGTTTCGCCGGTGAACGCGATCTTGCGGATGCGCTTGTTGCTCGCCAGCGGCTTGCCGGCCTCGACGCCGAAGCCGTTGACCACGTTCAGCACGCCGGCCGGGAGCAGGTCGCCGATGAGTTCCATGAGCACCAGGATCGAGACCGGGGTCTGCTCGGCGGGCTTGAGCACGATGGCGTTGCCCGCCGCCAAGGCCGGGGCCAGCTTCCACACGGCCATGAGGATCGGGAAGTTCCAGGGGATGATCTGCCCGACCACACCGAGCGGCTCGTGGAAGTGGTAGGCGGTGGTGTGCTCGTCGATCTGCGAGAGGCCGCCCTCCTGGGCGCGGATGGCGCCGGCGAAGTAGCGGAAGTGGTCGACGGCTAGCGGCAGGTCGGCGTTGATGGTCTCGCGCACCGCCTTGCCGTTGTCCCAGGTCTCGGCGACCGCAAGCATCTCGAGGTTTTCCTCGATGCGGTCCGCGATCTTGTTCAGGATCACGGCGCGTGCCGCCGGGCTGGTCTTGCCCCAGGGGCCGGCTGCGGCCTCGGCCGCGTCGAGTGCCGCCTCGATGTCCTCGGCGGTGCCGCGGCCGACCTCGCAGAAGCCCTTGCCGGTGACCGGGGTGATGTTCTCGAAGTACTCGCCCTTGATCGGGGCGACCCACTGGCCTCCGATGTAGTGCTCGTAGCGGGACTTGAACTGGACCAGTGAACCTTCGGTGTTGGGGTTGGCGTAGACCGTCATGACGACTCCTTGCAATCGGTGGTGTGGCGCTGTTCTGAATGTGAGCCTACTCACACCAACGTTGCGGCAACGTTGCATTCAACCCTTTCCACGCTGCCGGGCACCTCCGACCTGTCCCCGGCACCCGTCATGTGCCAGCAATCCACTTTGCACCATGACCCGTTTCGCCCCCCGCCACACTTGACCGCGTCCACTTTCCCCCACTTTTCCCCGTTCCGGCACCGGCCCGGGTCGTGGGAGGAGCACACTCGAGCGCATGAGGACTCCCGCCGCACCGATCCCCCCGAGGGGGCATGCACGCACCGACACCGCGATCCGCCACCTGGCCGACGCGGTGGCCCGGTTGCGTGCCGCGCAGCGGGAGCTCGACGGGCTGGAGCCGGACGCGGCCTCGGCCGCACTGCTGCTGGGCCTGCTGGAACAGGGGAACCGGGCCATCGCCTACGAGCAGCTGCGCACCGCCTTCCGGGCCGATGTGAACCAGGTGCACCGGCTGGACCCGGACACCGCGGCCGCCATCGACGCGCTGGCCACCGACCCCCGCTCCCTGGCCGAGGGAACCGCGGAGGTTCCCCCGGAGCGGATATGCCCGGGGATGGCACCGCACCGCGACACCGCTTCCTGGCTGCAGGCGCACCTGCACATCTCGGCCACCGAAGCCCGCCGCCGGATCACCGGCGGCCGCTTGCTCGTCGCACCGGCACCCACCCCGTCGGAGTCTCCCGACCATGGACAGGACCTCCGGTCGCCCGACGAACCCGCAGCCCGGATGTCGGCGCCCCTGTTTCCGCTGCTGGCCGGGGCCGCGGCCGACGGGTCCGCAGACGTAGGCACCCTTGCGCAGCTGGCCGGGCGGCTGGAGTCGTTACAGCCGCGCATCGCCGAACGCCCCGACGCGGCGAACCTGAACACCGCCATCGAGGAATCCCTGGTTCACGAGGCCCGCACCCGGGAACCGAGGCACTCCCACAAGGCCCTCGCCGACTGGGGCACCTATCTGGCGGAGAACGGCGCCCCAATCACCGACGAGGAGATCCTGGCCAAGCGCGGCATGGTCTACCGCGGTTACCGCGAGGGCTGCGACGAGTACCTGTTGCGCTGCGACCCCATCGACTCCGAAACGATCCTCGCCTTCGCCGAGGCCTGGACCAACCCGCGCTCCGACAAGCTCCCGCCCGCCTCCGCCTCGACCGGCGGTCTCGTCATAGATCCCGGCACCGGCACCGGCACCGGAAAAGACTCCGCCCCCGCCCCCGGCACCGGCACCACAGGCGTCAGCGGCCCGGGTCCCGACGCGGCGGAGTTTTCCGACGCCGCCGCACCGGTCGGCCTGCCCGCGCCCGAGTGGGCGGTGGCCCCGGGCACGAGCCCGGACCAGGTCCCGCGAAGCGAATGGGTGTGCGGGCCCCCCGCCACCGCCGACGGCACGAATACCGCGAACCCCACCGCCACACGCTGGGACACCTCGACTTGGTGGGAAGCCCGCGACCCGCGCACCACCTCCCAACTGCTGTTGGACGGGGTCATCGCCGCCATCAACGGCGCCCTGAACGGCACCGGGGTCCCCGAATCCGGGGGCCTGCGCGTGAAGGTCGGGGTGCTGATCGGCTACCGCGCCCTGCTGGGCCAGTGCGAGGACGCCGGGATCACCGACCACGGCCGCCCGGTCTCCGCCGCGAACATCCGTCGGCTAGCCTGCAACGGCGACATCCTGCCGGCGGTGCTGGGCACCGAGGGGGAGATCCTGGATCTTGGCCGCGAGGTCCGCGGCTTCTCACCGGCCCAGCGCAAGGCCCTGGCCATCCGCGACCGCGGCTGCGTGATCCCCGGCTGCCATCGTCCCGCCGCAACCACCGAGGCCCACCACGTGAAGCCCTGGCAGGAGGGCGGGCCAACCAGCGTGGACAATGGTTGCCTGACCTGCGCTTTCATCATCTGCAGGTCCATTCCGGGCTGATCACCCTAAGAATGGTCAACGGGATCCCGTACGTCATTGCCCGGGCCGGGCAGCCCCGCGGAGATCCGGAACGAAACCTGTACTGGCATCCCGAACTGCGCACCGCCGGCTACACCCCGCCGATGTTCACCGACTAAGAACGGGTTTCGAGCCGTTCAAGTGCGGCAACCACCATGGCCCGGCGTGGCGAGCGGGCGGGCAACACCTGCAACGTGGTCCCGAGGACCTCCTCGTCGTCCTGCACCTCGGGCAGCTCCAGGAAGCGAAGAAGCTGCGCGTCGCTCCCATCCTGCAGCATCCCCTGCCTCAGAGCGGCAAAGACCTCGTCTCGGATCACCTCGATGCCCGGGGCCTGCGAGCGCGGGAGGATCGGACCCGCAAAATGGGCCAACGCTGCGTCGAGGTCACCGCCTTCGATGGCAAGCAGCACCTCCCGGGCGTCACTTCGCGGCATACTCCCGAGCCGATACGGGCGAGAAAGGGGAACCAGCAGTGGATCGAATTCCGCCAGGACCTTACGCAACCTGACCATTTCCGCCCGGAGCGTTCCCACATCGGCGTCATCGGGATTGAGATGTAGCAACTCGACCAATTCCTCGCCGGTTAGCCCACGGGGATGCCAACTCAGCAACGCGAGCAGTTCCGCGTGCCGGGTGCTTAGCTCAATGATCCGGTCGCCGCGGTGCAGTTCCGCTCCGGTGCCGGAGGTCAGTCGAAGCATTGACCTCGAGACCGGCTCGGATTTCACCCGGGAGGCCGAAGAGACGATAAAAGACCTTTGCGACGGTTCGACTTTTTCCTGGTGCCAGCGCAGCTCGGACTCGGCCGCCGCCACCGCCGCTTTCAGGAGTGCCAGTGAATGTGCGGCGACGGCGTCCTCGCCGCCGGTGATGTCCACGACGCCGAGTATTTCCCCGGTGTCCGGTGCATGGATGGGAACGGCTGTGCAGCTCCAGCGTTGGGCGATGGGGTCGAAGTGTTCCGCACCGGAAACCTGCACTCCGCCTCGGGTGGCAAGCGCCGTGCCCGGCGCCGAGGTTCCCACGGTGCGTTCGGACCAATCGGCACCTGGAACAAAGGCCATGGATTCGGCATCCCGCAAGGCCTGGCTGTCTCCCTTGACCCAGAGCAGGCGTCCCGCGTGATCCCCGATGGCCAGGATCAACCCCGTCTCCCGTGCCGGTTCGAGCAGGAGCCGGTCGAAGACCGGAAGAACCAGCCGCAACGGCGAGGCGCTCCGCAATTCACGCAGGGCATCGTCGCCGAGCACCGTATGTGCGTTGGATTCGGCTGTGTCCTTGTATTCCAGGGACCGCAACCATGATTCGCGAACCACGTCGCGCAATTTCCAGGCCACGTGGTCGAGCGCCCCGATGCCCAGCGTCTCGTGGGCCGCCAGCGCACTGCGCTGCAACGCCATGGAGGCGGGAGAAATGAGAGGCATTTTTCACCTTCCGCGGGGCAAGGAGCCAAGGAGCCAAGGAGCGGAGTCTTGAACTGACACCACGGCGTGATCCCGTTCACGATTTGCTCCCAAGCTTAGGGGAGATTCCCGGTCAAATGAAGCCCACCGGCTGCCGCCACCACCATGGAGGCCACCGGATCCACCGCGCGTCCTGCCCTTGCACTGATCCCGACGCCCGAGCATCATGGGTGCGGGATGTCTTCCCGTTTCACCAAACGTCTCTTCCCAAGAAAAGGAGCGGCCCCATGGCCCGCATGATTTTCGTCAATCTTCCCACCAAGGATCTCGCCGCCTCGGATGCATTTTATGCCGGGCTGGGATTTGAAAAGAACACGGACTTCTCCAATGAGGTGGCCACCGCGTGGATGATCACCGAGACCATCTGGGTCATGGTGCTCACCGAGGAGTTCTACTCCTCGTTCCTGCGCAACGGAGACAAGCCCACTTACGGTGCCGGCCCGCGCGAGGTGCTCAATGCCATCAGCGGGGAAACCCGTGAGGAAGTCGACGAGTACTCACGCCGCGCACTTGAACATGGCGGGACCATCTACCGCGAGGCGGCGGAGGAGTTCCCGGGCATGTATTCGGTGGCATTCCTTGATCCGGACGGCCACGAGTGGGAAGTGGGCTGGATGGACATGTCATCGGCCCCCGGGGCCTAAGGAAAATATAAGGAAGAGGCAGTCGTTCCTTGCGCCCCATTGGTCGCAGGGAACGACTGCCTCGTGGTTTCCGGTGCCGGGGTCTTCAGGGTCACCCCGTGCAGGCCTCGTTGGAACAACCTGCATCGCGTGGCGCCCAATGGGCCTCGTTCTCGCCCTTGTCCTCCCACACGATATGGCGATGCTGCCCGCATCGTTCGCAGGAAGGCGCCAGGAAGGTGGCGCGCTCGGCATCCGTGTACAACTTGTAGTCACCCATGTTTTTCTCCCTTGAACCTTGCGGAACTAAAGTGCAATCACTCTACGCCCGGAGGGGAGGGGAACTCTAGGATGCCGGGTGGTGGCGCTTGAACTTGCGGTAGTGGTTTACCGTGCTCACCAGGATGTAGAACCAGCGGCGGGGATTGGTTTCCTTCTTGTAGTACAGCGGGTGGCTGTAGCGCTTGGCCGAAATGAGTTCCTCGACCCCGTTCTTCATGTCACCCGGAAGGTAGCGTCGCAAAAGCCGCAGCGGGAGGATGTTGTAGAGGTGGCGGTTGCCCGCGACCTCTAGTTCCGCTCCCCCGGACAATCCGCCGCGCAGGTACTCCTCGACGTAGAAGCGCGTGACGTTGTGGCCGGCAGCGGTGATATAGAAGTGGTTGCGGCCCAGGCGCGGGTTCAGTTCGAAGAACTTGTAGGTCCCGTCGCGCGGGTCCAGCTTCATGTCGAACATGGAGAAGCCGGTCCAGCCGAGGGCGTCGAGCAACCGGGAGCCTTCGGCAACCGCCGTCTCGTTGGGCTGGGTGACAATGGCAGCGGAGTTTCCCAGCGCGCCGGGGGCATGTTCCTCGACGATGACCCGCCCGCAGGAGACAAATCGGACCTTGCCGCTTCGGTCGCTGAAGAACGTGGCCAGGTGCATGCCGCTGTCATCGCCCGGGATCAGGTCCTGGATGACCAAGGTGCCGGCATACCCGGCGTTGGAGGCGTTGGAGATGAGCTCGGTCAGCTCCGCCAGCGAGGAGACGGTGTGGACCTTCTTCTTGCCCGCGAACTCCAGTGCACCCCAGGCCACTCCGTCCGAGGGCTTTACGATGGCCGGGAACGGCACCCCCTCGGCGGCAAGCTCCGCCTCAAGAGCCGCGGGATCCGCTGATGCCCCGGCACAGTCGTGGACCACAGTGGCCGGGTAGCTGACGCCAAGCTCGCGGCAAAGTTCGTAGAAAGCATCCTTTTCCGTGGCCCGGTCCAACTCCGCATTGCCCACATAGGGGATGGTGAACCATTCGGAGAGCTCTTGGGCATGGGTGGCGATGAAGCGGATGTGCTGGTCGGCGGCACCCAAGAGCAACAGCGGCCGCTTGGCACCGTTGTTGCCGCCGAATTCGCGTCCCAGCCCGGACACGAAGGCGGCGAACGCCGCCGGATCGTCCTGCCGGGCGAAGGGCCGCGGCACCAGGACCCGCGAGTGCTCGGTGATGCCGGTCATCACCGAGGGGACGACCACCGAAAGCACGTCGTACTGCTCGTGGAACTCACGCGCCAACGAGTACGCGCCGATGTCACCGCCCAAAATGACAGGGACGAAGGGCTGGTTCTCGTTGATCTGCATGATCCAAAACTATCAACCCGGCACAAATCGAATACCCCCTGGGGGTACTTGACTTTATACCCTCAGGGGGTATTATTTGGGGTATGGAAAACATCGCCCTTCCGATCGACGAGCATGTCGGCCACGGATACACAGCCAACAAGGAAGCGCTGCTGAAGCGTCTCAACCGCATCGAGGGCCAGGTCCGCGGCGTCAATCGGATGGTCAATGAGGACAAGTACTGCATTGACATCCTCACGCAGATCTCCGCCATCAACGCTGCCCTGCACAAGGTCAGCCTCGGCCTGGTCGAAGAGCACGTCTCCCATTGCGTCGTGAATGCCGCAGCGCAGAGCATCGAAACCGGCGACCAGTCCTTTGTGGACGAGAAGGTCGCCGAGGTCACCACGGCCGTTGGCCGACTGCTGCGCTAGGGGGGGCACACACGCTCCCTGAATCCCACACACCCAAGAAACCACTCCCTCAGGAGAAAACATGAGCGATACATCAAACGGCGGTTGCTGCGGCGGAAGCTGCGGATGCAACTCGAATGAAGGACTCACCATCACCATGCGACCGGAGGACACTATGAGCCAGAGCAACATCACCCTAAAGATCGACGGCATGACCTGCGGCCACTGCGTCGCCTCCGTCACCGAGGAACTGCGCGAAGTTGAAGGCGTCACCGATGTCGAGGTCTTCCTCTCCGCAGGAGGCACCTCAACCGCCAACGTCACCACCAACTCACCGGTGGATAACGCAGTGCTGACCCAGGCAGTCCAGGAGGCCGGCTACACCGTCGTCTCCACAGACGCCTAGGCCCACGCCCGATTGCCAACGCACGGGGCGAGCACCCAGCTGCACGGACCATCGCCCGCCCCAGGAACGGAAATGATGAGCAACGAAACCACCTTCCCCGCAAACCAACGCATCATTGAGCTGGACATCCAGGGCATGACCTGCGCGTCGTGCGTGGGACGGGTTGAGCGCAAGCTCGGCAAGATCGACGGCGTCGAAGCCCTGGTGAACCTGCCGCTGGAGTCGGCACGGATCACGGTCCCGGATTCGATCAGCGACGAACAGATCATTGCCACCGTGGAGTCAGCCGGATACCAGGCCAGCCTGAAGGCCGACAGCTATGCCGCCGCGCCTTCCCAGGCGCAGCCTGCTTCCACCGGCACTGCCGAACCACCCAACGCCCCGCGCACGGACCACACCACCGGGCACGGCGGAAACGACCTGAAGAAGCGACTGATTGGTGCCGCGATCTTCGCGGTTCCGCTGTTCATCATTTCCATGATCCCTGCGGCGCAGTTCCCCCACTGGGGTTGGGTCGCGCTGGTCCTGGCCACGCCAGTGGTCTTCTGGTCGGCCTGGCCGTTCCACCGCGCCGCCGCGATCAATGCGCGGCACCTGGCCTCCACGATGGACACACTGGTGTCGATCGGAGTGCTCGCCGCATACTTCTTCTCCGTGTGGCAATTGACGGCTGACCCGATGCTGACCGCCCACATCGGCATGCCGATGAGCGAACACCCCCTGTACTTCGAGACCGCAGGCGTCGTGGCTACGTTCCTGCTTTTGGGACGCTTTCTGGAGGCGCGCGCCAAGTCGAAGGCCGGGGACGCACTGAAGACGCTGCTGGACCTCGGCGCGAAGGAAGCCGTCGTGCTGCGCGATGGCGTCGAAACGAAGATCCCCGCCGCCGAGCTGGTGCCCGGCGACGAGTTCGTGGTGCGCCCGGGTGAAAAGATCGCCACCGACGGCTTCGTGGTCACCGGCCACTCCGCCGTGGACACGGCACTGGTCACCGGCGAATCGGTGCCCGTCGAGGTAGGCCCGGAAGACACCGTCACCGGCGCCACCATCAACACCTCCGGCCGCCTCCTGGTGCGCGCGACCCGCGTCGGAAAGGACACTACCCTGGCCCAGATGGGCCGCCTGGTTTCCCAGGCGCAGACCGGCAAGGCCCCCATCGCCCGGCTCGCCGACAGGATCTCCGCCGTCTTCGTTCCGATCGTGCTGGCCATTGCGCTGCTGACCTTCGTGTTGTGGCTGGTATTCACCGGGGACATGAACTCCGCGGTTGCCGCCTCCGTCGCGGTGCTGGTCATCGCCTGCCCCTGCGCGCTGGGCCTGGCTACCCCCATCGGCCTGCTGGTGGGTTCCGGACGCGGGGCCCAACTCGGCATCCTGATCCGCGGACCACAGGTCCTGGAGGACACCCGCAAGATCGACACCGTGCTGCTGGACAAGACCGGAACCATCACCGAGGGCAACCTCGCGGTCACTTCCACCATCCCGGCCGCCGGTTTCGATGCCGCCACGCTGCTGGCCCTGGCCGGCGCCGCGGAATCGGGTTCAGAGCACCCCATTGCCCACGCCATCGTTGCGGCGGCGCGTGCAGAGGCACCGTTGGCAGAGGCCACAGCGTTCACCTCTGCCCCCGGTGGCGGAGTCAAGGCCCGCATCGGAGACCGGACCGTGGTTGCGGGCCGGTCGAGCTGGATGCGGGAGAACGGAGTCAAGCTCAGCGAGTCAGACCACCTGATGCTGCGCGAGGCCCAGGAAAGCGGTGCCACCGCCATCATGATCGGCGTCGACGGCGCCTTCGCCGGACTGGTCAACCTCTCCGACACCATCAAGGAGTCCTCCGCGGCGGCGATTGCCCGGCTGAAGGAACTGGGACTTCGCCCGGTGCTGTTGACCGGCGACAATGCCGCGGTGGCCGCGCAGGTTGCATCCCGGGTCGGCATTGCCGAGGCCGATGTCTTTGCCGATGTCTTCCCCGAGGGCAAGGCCCAGGCCGTGCGCAAGCTGCAGGCCGAGGGCCGCGTGGTGGCCATGGTCGGCGACGGGGTCAACGACGCACCGGCACTCGCCCAGGCGGACCTCGGGATCGCCATGGGGTCGGGCACCGACGTCGCCATCGAGGCGGCGGACCTGACCATCATGGGCAACGACCTGTCCCAGGTGGCCCAGTCCATCGAGCTGTCCCGCAAGACTCTGGGCACCATCAAGATGAACCTGTTCTGGGCTTTTGCCTACAACACCGCCGGCATCCCGATCGCCGCACTCGGGTTCCTGAACCCGATGATCGCTGGAGCCGCCATGGCCGCCAGCTCCGTGCTGGTGGTCGCCAACTCACTGCGACTGCGCAGCTTCGGGCGCAAGTAGCAACGCCCGAGCCACGACGAGGCCGGTGTGTGGCGGCGGTGCTTCCCATCTGGGGCACCGCGGCTGCACACCGGCCTTGCGTGTTGGCCGCGCTGGCTACCGGCTGCGCAATTCGTCGGCCCGCACCAGCAGCACGCCGCCGACGATCAACAGCCCTCCGAGCAACTGGACTCCTGCAGGCAGCTCACCCAGCAGAAGCCACGCCCACAGCACGGCGAAAAGCACCTCGGTGAGCGAGATGAAGGAAGCAAGCTTCGAACCCAGCTTCCGGGCTGCCATAATGCCGGTGACATAGGCGATGACCGTGGAGAACAGCACGAGTCCGCCCAGTGCCACCCACCACTGGGTTTCCCAGCTGGCCAGCTTCACGGGCACGAACCTCACCTGCATGTCCAGCAGGCCGACCACCCCCAGAATCCCCATGGCCGCTGCCCCCACAAGCAGCCCGCCGGTGGCCAGCACGATCGGCGGCAGTGCGCCATCGGCTCGGGCGCTGACGAAGAAGTAGACCGTCAAACCTACGGCAGCACCCAGTCCCCAGAGCACCCCAATCGGGTCAACGCGCGTCTCTCCCGCCAGATCCAGGACGGCGACCAGGCCGGCGAGGGCCAGGAGCGCGCCACCGATCGTCATGGCCTTGGGAGTCCTGCGGTGGCGAACCCACAGAAAGAGCACGATCAGCACGGGGGCCAGGTACTCCAGCAGCAGGGCCACTCCCACATCGAGTCTTTCGACGGCCAGGAAATAGCAGAATTGGCAGGCGCCGACGCCGAACAACCCAAAGAGCAGGATCGACTTCCAGTTGCGGGCCAGCAGCGACCACTTGCCACGCATGACCAGAAGCGTGGGAACCAGCAACACCAGTGCTGCGCCTGCCATGCGCAACGTCACCGCCGCGGCGGGACTCCAGCCCGCCTCCAGCAGCGACTTGGCGAACGAACCGGACAGGCCGAAGACGGCCGACGAAAACAACGCAATGCCGACGCCGCCCAGGCGTGGGCGCGAGGACGACACCGGGACTGCCGGGGGTGACAGCTGTGCCAACTGTGTGGGGATTTCTTCTCTTGGCACGGCGATACGCTCCTAGGCAAAGTTGGCCCGACGCGCGAAGGGGGGCTTGTGGCCGCAACGACTGTCAGGAGTAAAGTTATGTATGATCATGACACTAGATCCACGGGGGTTTCCCCGTCAATCCACAGTGCACCACAGGAGTCACATTGATCTTTGCCCCTGACACAGAGGTTGCCCTGGGCACTGTCGTTGCCCTCATCAACTCATCAGACCAGGCCTCCGACGGCCTGCTCACGCGTGCCGACCTCAACGAGTTCCTCAATGAGCAGGGGTTCACCGGCTCACGGACCCACAATGACGCGGAGCTGCGCTCGGTACGCCAACTGCGCTCCCAGCTGCGCGAGCTGTGGTCCGCTTCCGAGGAGGAAGCCGTGGACAGGGTCAACAACATCCTGCGCAACGCCCGCGCCCTGCCGCAATTGGTCAAGCACGACGGGTGGGAATACCACATCCACGCCACCACGCCGGAGGCGCCCCTGAGCGAGCGCATGGCGGTGGAAGCCGCCATGGCCCTGGTGGACGTGTTGCGTTCGGGCGAATTGTCGCGCCTGCGGGCCTGTGCGTCCGAGGACTGCGAAGCGGTGCTGTTGGACCTTTCAAGGAATCGTTCGAAGCGCTATTGCGACACCGGAAACTGTGCCAACCGGGAGCACGTGAGGGCATACCGCCAGCGAAAATCCGAGCAAAAACCCGGGCTGTGAACATACACTGGAGCCAGGGCCGAAAGTGTATTTGGCCCGCCGATCGGAGGAGCCACCGTGAACAGCGAAGAAGCCCCGCAACCACACGCCGCTGACGAGTACGAAGTCGACCTGGAGAAGTCCCATGACGGCCCGGCAAGAGCCGCCGCCCGCTGGGCCGCCGCGCTGGTCAACGGGTTCTTCGGCGGAGCCGGATCCGACGCAGTCGGTGCTGCCGTCGTCGTCCACCGGATCGACAACAACGCCGAGGTGCTGCGCATCAATGCAGGCAGCATCGAGGATGCCGAGTCAATGGTGGCGATGGTCCGCTCGGACCTCGAGGAGCTGGACCACGACGAATTCCTGGATCGCTGGGGCGGGCGCGACGGCGCCGAGCCCGCGCACTAGCCCGTCAGCAGCACATCTATCCTGCGGGAAAGCCTTGCCGGCGCCTGAACCTTTGCTCGGAGCACTTGTTCATCGGGACAAGCACCAAGAGACCAAGCGCGGAAATGAAGGCGCCCGTCAGCGCCGCTGTGCGGTAGCGATGTACGTCCGGTCGCCGTGACGGACTGGGAAGAAGCCTTGTTGCGACAAGGGTTGCCAAGGAATCGACGCCCGCACTTTCTTCACCGCCACCGCTAACGCCGGTTAACCGACGATGCCGCCCGGGATTCCCGGGCGGCATCGTCCAAAAGCGTGGTTTATCTAGTTCTTCTTCTTGGGCTTCGCGTCCGGGGTTTCCGACGAGCGGTTGACTCCGGATCCGGTTCCCATTTCCTCGGGGTTTTCCTTGCCCGCCATGGTCATCACGGAAATAATCAGCAGGCACGCGACGAAGGCGACACCAAAGGCCACAAGCCCGATGTCGATACGCAACGGGTTATCCGAGCCACCGGTTGACGAAATGGTGGCAATGACGCCGGCAACGATGCCCATGACCAAGGAGAAGGAAAGGGGTGCCTTGATGCTCTGCTGCCAAGATTTTTTCTCGGCTGGGGTGTTGCCCACGAAAGGCCCTCCTACAGGTATTTGGTTCAACATTTATTCTAGCTCCAAAGCCCGGTCTCGGGTTCCTTCGCGGCATGGCGCAGGCCGAAGGCAGAGATCAGTACGAACACCGCCAGGATAATGGCGCCACCACCTGCCAGGCCGAGCAATCCGTGGGCGTCCAGGTGCAGGCCCATCAGCAGCGACGCCCCCGCGCCCAGGGACACGAAGCCGGTGACCAGCTGATCCTTGAACGGGACGAACTCGGTGCGGTGCCGAATGAAGACCACGATTTCCAGGGCGCCGGCGAGGATCCACGCGGCGGCCCCGGCGATCGCCACCACAAGGGTCTCGGGACGGAACGCCATGACCAGGCCCGCGAGGATCATGGCCACCGCGGCACCCGCATAGAGCCCGCGCACGGACTTCGGGGCGCTCGGGGCGCTGGCATAGTCCCAGAGGAACTTTGCGCTGATCACCATGAAGGCAGCCAACGAGTAGGCCAGCACCTGGTTGTTGGCGGCGGGCCAGAAGATGGACACGAGCGCAAAACCGGCGGCCGTCGCGGCGCGCCCCATCACTGGGGTGGCTACTTCGGCGGCAATGGTTGCGGGAATTTTTACTGCAGGCACGTCCACAAGTCTACCGGCGATGGAACCTCCGGCCTCATTCGCGCCCGGGCCGCCGACGGATCAGCTCCGGGCCGAGGTCGGCGATCGTGGCCGCCCCCATGAGCTGCATGTTGACCTCGATTTCCTTGGCCAGCAGTTCGATGGCCCGCGCGACGCCTTGCTCGCCACCTGCCATCAGCCCGTAGAGGTAGGCGCGGCCAATGAGGACGAAGTCGGCCCCGGCGCAGATCGAGGCGACGATGTCGGCACCGGACATGATGCCCGAGTCCAGGATGATCTCCACCCCCGCACCGACTTCGGCACGCACCTCGGCCAGCGCCTCGAAGGAGATCGGGGCACGGTCAAGCTGGCGACCGCCGTGGTTGGACACGACCAGGCCATCCGCCCCGGCGTCGACCGACTTGCGTGCATCCTCTGCGGTGAGCACGCCCTTGACGAAGAGCTTGCCGTCCCAGATGGAGCGGATCCATTCCAGGTCGGCGAAGGAGAGCGTCGGGTCGAACATCGAGTTGATCAGCGTGGGCAGGTCGGTGGCGCTGTTGGACAGCGAGGCGAACTTCAACGAGTCGGTTGTCAGGAAGTTGAACCACCATTCGGGGCGGTAGGAGGCATCCAGCACCGTCTTGAGGTTCAGCTTGGGCGGGATTACCATGCCGTTGCGGGCATCGCGCAGGCGCTGGCCGGCCACGGGGGTGTCGACGGTGACCAGCAAGGTGTCATAGCCCGCGGCCTTGGCACGCTCCAGCAGCTGGCGCGACTTCTCCCTGTCCTTCCACAGGTAGAGCTGGAACCAGCGGCGGGACTCCGGTGCCGCCTCGGCGACCTCCTCCAGCGAGCGGGTGCCCATGGTGGACAGGGAAAACGGGATGCCGGCGGCCGCGGCGGCACGCACCGCGCCGGTCTCCCCCTCGGCATGCATGAACCGGGTGAACCCGGTCGGGGCGATGCCGAAGGGCAGTGCCGAGGACGCACCGGCAATGGTGGTGGACAAATCCGCCTTCGCGGTGCCGTGCAGGATGCGCGGAACCAGCTCGATCGAGTCGAAGACCTCGCGGGAACGGCGGTAGGTCAGTTCGCGCTGGGCCGCTCCATCGACGTAGTCGAAGGCCGGTGTGGGGGTGCGCCGCTTGGCGATGGCGCGCAGGTCCCACACGTCGGCGGCCTTGGCCAGGCGGGCCGCCCTCCTGTCCAGGGTGACGGGCTCGAACTTCATTAGCGAGCGAAGTTCGGAAATCTGCGGAACGCGGCGCTTCATGTGGGGTGTCCGGCTTTCTGTGGATCGTGCGTGGGGGGGATGGTGCGTGGGGCCCGGGGAAGGGCGGGTCAGTGGTTGGCGGGCAGGCGCATGGAGATCAGCACTGCAAACGCCGAGACCAGGCAGCAGGCCAGCAGGTAGCCGGCGGCCAGGTAGGTCGCCCCGTCAGCGGCGTTGACCAGGGCCGCTGCCACCAGCGGGCTGAGCCCGGCAACCACGGCCCCGTTGGTTTCGCGCGCCACGCCGATTCCGCTGAGCCGGCGTTGGGGCGGGAAGAGGTTGGTGAGGAACGCGCCCTGAGCGCCGCTGGTGGCCGGGATGACCAGCCCGTAGCCCAGCGCGATCGCCGTGAAGGCCAGGGCGAAGCTTCCGGCGGTCAGCAGGCCGAAGATCGGGTATGCCAGCGCCGCGCCCGTGACGGAGCCAAAGAGCAGCACTTTCGGTGCCCCGAACCTGTCCGAGAGCCAGCCGCCCACCGGGGTCAACGCGACTGAAACCAGCGAACCCAGGGTGACGGCCAGCAGGGCGTCGGGCTTGGCCAGGCCGACCAGCGGGGAGGTCATGAGGCTCAGCGCGTAGACGGCCAGGATGTAGTTCATGGCGTTGTGTCCGGTGATGGAGAAGAAACCGATGAGCACCTGGCGCCAGTCGCGGGACAGCACGTCGCGCAGCGGCAGGCGCGCCTTGCTCCGCTCCCCTGCCGCCTTCTCGATGGCCCGGGAATATTCGGGTGTTTCCTCGAGCCGGTTGCGGATGTACAGGGCAAGCAGGAAGAGTACGGCGGACACCAGGAACGGGACACGCCAGGCCCAACCCAACAGCACATCTGTGCCCAGCGAGGAGACGGCAAAGAAGGCGAAGGTCGCCAGGGCGATGCCGGCCGGCGGGGTGGAGAGCACCAGCGAGGTGTAGAAGCCCCGGCGCTTGGGCGGTGCGAACTCGGCCACCAGGGTCATCGCGCCAGCCAGCTCGGCTCCCGCGCCAAAGCCCTGCAGCAGCCGCAGGATGACCAACAGCAGCGGGGCGGCGGCTCCGATCGCGGCGCTGGTGGGCAGCAGGCCCACACCCACCGTGGCCACGCCCATGAGGATGATGGTCAACATCATCGCGGGACGGCGGCCGTATTTGTCGCCGATGTGCCCCACGATGACCCCGCCCAGCGGGCGGGCAACGAAGCCCACCGCGAAGGTGGCAAATGCCATCATGGCGGCGGCCGAGGACACCGCGTCGGAAAAGAAGAGCGGGGCGATGACCAGTCCGGCCGCTGCGCCGTAAAGCGCATAGTCGTACCATTCGATGACCGTGCCGAGCACTGCGGCGAAGAGCGCGCGGCGTCCGGCCGGGGTAAGCCGCTGGCCGGCGGTGGACTGCTCGTCGAAGCCCACCTTGGGGTTTGTGGTCATCGTTGACACCCATCCATTCAAAATTCCATGAAAAATCCCTGAAAGATATTTCTAACAGGCAGGTAGTATCTTTCACAAGGGCAGGGGACGCACCGGCCCAATGTGACACGGGCGAATTGCCCGCAGCCTTCAGGGAGATTCACCGATGAGTCCATCGCTTGCCGATCGCCTGGCCGTCCAGCTGCGCGCCGCCATCCTCACCGGGCAGATCGCCCCCGGCAGCATCGTGGTCGAACCACGGCTGGCCGAGGAATACGCCGTTTCCAAGACCCCCGTTCGCGAGGCCCTGCGCCTGCTGACCTCACAGGGTCTGCTCACCGTGCTGCCGAAGAAGGGCTATCTGGTGCGCACCATGGGGCTCAACGACATCCAGGAAACCCTGGACCTGCGCATGCTCCTTGAACCCCACGCCGCGGCAGCCGCAGCCGGCTTCCTGCCCCAGCACCTCATCGTGGAGCTGCGCCAGCTGCTCGATACCCAGTCCGCGCTCTCCTCCGCCGATCCGCTGGGTGCCATGAATGCGGCCCAGCACTTCCACCAGGCCATTGCCGACGCTTCCCGCAATACACGCCTGGCCGATACGCTGCGGCACTGCTTCGACGAAACCGCGCGCGCCCACCACGTGCTGCCGGGCCTGCAACGCTACATGGGCGTCCCCACCGAGCTGGAAGAGCACGAGGCCATCTACGCCGCCATCTCCGCGGCAGATGCGCGGGCCGCGGAGGAAGCCATGCGCGTTCACCTGCGTTCGATCCGGGCCGCCATGGCCCAGCAGTTCACCGATCCCGGCAGCCTCTGGGCCTGAGTTTCCCTGGTTCAGTCGCCCAGGCGCATCCATTTGTCGTTGCGCACCCGCCAAGTGAGGGTCGCGGCACGGGCGAGCATGAAGCCCAGCCCGAACGCCACCCAGATCCAGGCGACGGCCGAGACCCCGGGGTGCTCGAAAAGCGTGACGACAAACAACATCGGCAGGTAGGCGGCCAGATTGATCATGCCGGCGAGCGCCAAATAGCGTGCGTCACCGGCACCGATGAGTACCCCGTCCAGCACGAACACCAGTCCGCAAACCGGCTGGGATGCGGCGAGGATCCAGACCCCGACCATGGTGGCCTGCCGCACCGAGTCATCCGAGGTGAACAGCGAGCCGACGAAGGGTGCAATCAGGGCCAGCACGGCGCCGGTCACCACCCCGAAGTACACGCCCCACCGGCACATCATCTTGGTGAGCAGGTTGGTCCGCCTCGCGTTCCCGGCACCCAGTTCCTTGCCGATCAACGCCTGCGCGGCAATGGCCAGCGCATCCAGGGCGAAGGCCATGAACGTGAAGATGGTGAAGACCAGCTGGTGGGCGGCGAGCGTGAGCGCGCCCTGGCCGGTGGCCACCCAGACGGTGGCCAGCAGGGCCAGGCGCAGCGACAGCGTGCGCAGCATCAGCCAGGATCCGACCTGCCCGGTGCTCAGTACTCCGCGGCCATGCGGAGCCAAGGACTGTCCTGCCCGGCGGATCCGCGGAACAAGCATCCATAGGTAAACCGCCGCCATCCCCCACTGGGCGATCGAGGTGCCCAGCGCGGCGCCTGCAACCGACATGCCCAACGGGTAGACCAGGATGAAGTTCAGCGCGATGTTGGCGGCAAAGCCGATTCCGGCCACGTACAGCGGGGTCTTGGTGTCCTGCATGCCGCGCAGTACGCCGGTCGCCGCGAGCACCAGCAACATCGCAGGTATGCCAAAGGTGGAATATTGGATGTAATCCACCGCGAACCCGCGTACTTCGCCCTCGGCGCCCATGGCCGTTGCCAACATTGGCGCACCGAAGAACCCGAGTAAGCCCAGGACCACGCCCAGGCCGAGGGCAAGCCAGATCCCGTCCCGCCCGGCGGCCATGGCCCTGCCCATGTTCCCCGCCCCGATGGCCCTCGCTACGGCGGGGGTGGTGGAATATGCCAGGAAGACCATGAGTCCCACCGCGGTCTGCAGGACAGTGGTGCCCAGGCCGGCGCCGGCAAGTTCGTTGATGCCCAGGTGTCCGATGATGGCCATGTCGGCCAGCAGGAAGAGCGGCTCCGCGATGAGCGCACCCAGCGCGGGAACCGCCAACGCCAGAATAGTTCGACCCATCCCGCGAGAGGCCTCGGGGGTGGCAACCTGTTTCCTGCCTGCTTCTTTCACCCCACCAGACTACCGGGGACGATCGCGGCCAAGATTTCCCCAGAAACCCATTGACACAAACAAGTTTGTTATGCAAACTTGTTTGCAGATCGTCTGTCATTTCACTCCATTCCCCCAGGCACCGCGAAAGAAAGGCAACACCATGAACACGAACCCGGCCCCTGACTCCGGCCAACAGCTTGATCCGCGCGCTGCACTGGCGGCAATCAACCAGACTGCCGCGGCAACGCGCGCTTCCATTGAACCCAACGTCGCGCTCATCTACTTCGTGTGGGCCGTCGCCTACCTGGCCGGATACGGACTACTGCACGGCGCGACATTCGGCTGGCTTCCGCTGGCCTACACAACCGCGCTGGTCATCGGCGGGATAATCCTGCTTGCCGCCGTGGCCTACACCGCGGTTCTCGGCATCCGTTCCGGGTCCCAGGTGCGTGGTGATTCAAAGTTCGCGGGCATGGCCTACGGAATGAGCTGGATGGGCGGCTTCGCCACCACAGCCGTATTCAGCATCGCCTTCGCCAGGCTCATGCCGGACTCCGCGCAGCTGGCGACCGGCTG
The DNA here is from genome assembly GCF_045798545.1 of Paeniglutamicibacter sp. ORCA_105. Classification (NCBI taxonomy): domain Bacteria; kingdom Bacillati; phylum Actinomycetota; class Actinomycetes; order Micrococcales; family Micrococcaceae; genus Paeniglutamicibacter; species Paeniglutamicibacter sp. ORCA_105. The sequence continues at coordinate 19,147 of NZ_JBIXLM010000023.1, forward strand.
GCTGATCAACGCGGTGGCCATCCTCGTCGTGTCCCTGATGTACATGGCCGGGGCCGCAATCTTCCAGGAACGCGACATGTTCATCCTCGGAGCCTGCTTCACCGCGCTGAACATCGCCGGGCTTGTCGCCGGACCCGGGACCTTCATTTCCATCTTCGCCGTCGGCGGCCCGATCCTCTTCATCGCCGCCGGCATCATTACTCTGGTTCGCCGCCGCGCTTCCTCCCTGGCGGCGAAGTAGCCATGGCCGAGTTGGATCCACTCATCCACGCCGACGCCCGGTTGCGGATCATGTCGGCGCTGAACACCCTGGGGCCAAAGGAATCCATGGCGTTCCCCAAGCTTCGCGAAATCCTGTCGATGACCGCGGGCAACCTGTCGACGCACCTGCGCAAGCTGGAGGACGCCGGGTATGTCTCGCAGGACAAGGTCATCGAGGGCAGAAGCCCGGCCACCTATGTCGGCATCACCGCCCGGGGCGTCGCGGCCTTCGAAACGTACAAGGCCCAGCTCATCCAACTGCTCTAGCCGCGCGCAACCCGGCCGGCCGCGGGCGGCACGTCACGAATCCCCGCCCCTGCACCGATCGCGCCCCGGGACGTGCCCCGAAGTGCGGAGGCAGCCCATGCGCTTTCCCCCTGCAATGCAGCAAGTCCCGTCCATTGCTGGACGGGACTTGCCGTTAACTACTCAGAGACGATGCCCTAGATCGCAGAAGCGATCCAGATTACCAAGGCAACGGCGACGAGAACGCCTACGATTGTCCATACAAGGTTGCTTCCACGCATGTGGCCCACTTCCAATCTCTTCGTTGTTACTTCTCAATATGGGTATAAAGAGAACTTCTTTAGCATAACGGGTGGCGGCGCCGGAGCCATCAAGATTTGCACGGACTCGCCGGGAAACCCGTCGTCGGGCCTGCTTTCCCCGCCAAGCCTAGGCGTGCCGACGCAGGCCCCCGAGTGCCAGGAGAGCCGCCAGCGCCAACAGGGAAAACACCGAAACCACCAACCCCGGCCAGTTGGCGGCGTTGAACGCCAGGCCGATGGCCCAGCCGAAGAGCGAAGACCCGGAATAGTAGGCCAGGTTGTACAGGCTGGCCGCCTGTGCCCGTCCCCCGACGCCGAGCATCGGGATCCAGCCGCTGGCCACCGAGTGGGCGGCAAAGAACCCGGCGGTGAACACCAAAAGCCCCGCGACGATGGTCGGCAGGAAATCGGCCAGTGTCACCACGAGGCCCGCGGCCATCAACGCGATGGAAGCCAGCAGCACCGGCAGCCGCCCGAAGCGCGCCACCATCGCCCCGGACTGGCGTGATGACCACGTGCCCGACAAGTACGCCACGAACACCAGCGATGCCAACGAAGCGGGAATCAGGAACGGCGGGGCCTCGAGGCGAAAACCGAGATAGTTGTAGACGGCCACAAAGCCGCCCATGAGCAAGAATCCCTGCGCGTACAGCACCAACAGCTGGCCCTTGCGCAGGTTCATCCACAGCTTTTTCCACAGGGGAATCCGGTTCGGACTGCGCCAGGGCACGGGAGTGAAACCGCGCGGCTTGGGAGCCACCGCGATGAAAACGCCCGCGGCGATGGCTGCCATCACCGACACCACCAGGGTGCCCAGGCGCCAGGAAACAAATTCACTCAGCGGCCCGGCCACCAGGCGTCCGGCAAGCCCGCCGAGGGTGGTCCCGGAAATGTAGGTCCCGGCGGCAACCGCCGAGTGCAGGGGCGACACCTCCTCGGAGAGGTACGCCAACGCCACCGCGGGGATCCCGCCCAGGGCCAGGCCCTCGACGAAACGCAGGGCCAGCAGCCATTCGAAGCCAGGGGAAAATGGCACCGCCAGCCCCAGCGCCACGGCCGCCGTCACGGCGATGGTCATGGCGCGCAGCCGTCCCATCCGGTCGGCCAGCAGCGACCAGAAGAGCACCGAGGCGGCCAGGCCCAGGGTCGCCGCGGAGACCGCAAGTGCCGCATCGGCCTCGCTCACCGACAGGTCGCGGGCCAGTTCGGGCAGCACGCCCTGGACCGAGTACAGCTGGGAGAAGGTTGCGACCCCGGCGGCGAACAGCGCCAGGATCATCTTGCGGTAGCCGCGGCTGCCATGGGCATGGCCGTGCCAGTGCGCTGAATCTCCGGGAACGCTACTCACGTGTGCGACGGTCTTTCGTTGGGTCTACTGCTGGAACAGCGGCAACAGCGTATAGGACAGGATCAGCGCCACGGCGTTGTTGAAGACGTGCAGGACGTAGGAGTAGGCCAGCGACTTTCCGGTGACAACGTAGGCGAGCGACATCATGATCCCCAGCGTCGTATAGGGAATCGCGCTGGTCAGGTCGAAGGAACCGGATCCGATGAAGTGCAGCGAGGTGAAGAGCACCACCGAGATCGGCACGCAGACCCAGACGTTAAGCTTGCGGCTGAGCTTGCCGATGAGCAGGTGGCGGAAGATGTATTCCTCCACGAAGGGACCCAGGATCACGGTGACCACGAACATGGTCGCGAACGGCACCGACCGGGTCATGCCCTCGATGGCCAGCTGGTTTTCGCTCTTGACCGGATTCCCCATGGAAACCAGCACGATGGCGCTGATGATCAGGGACCCCAGCCAGCCCCCGGGGACCATCAGGGTCTTGGCCCACGGGTTGTACTTGAACGTGGCGAATGAGGAACGCAGCGCCTCGAAGCCCATGATGATCGCCCCGGTGAACACCACGACGTAGATGATGAGGTTAACGCCGAATTGCGCCGAATCCTGGTCCTTGAAGGCCTCGACGAAACCCGGGACCAGCGCCAGCAGTCCGCCGGCACCCAGGACGAAGAGCACCAGGTAGGTGCCCAGCACCACCAAGTCCCCGCGCCGCATGGGCCCGGCCTCGAAGACCGGTTGCCGCTTGCGCGGCAGCGGGGCGTATGGGTATGGGACGGGAGTTTGCTGCATGGTTTCCAGCCTACCGAGCGTTCCCAGGTCCGGAATCCACTTCCGCGCACCGCACACTTCTCACTCGACGCGAAGGCCCAGTTCGTTGGCCAGGATGGGGGCCAGGTCCAGGAGCTGCTCGTAGCTCACCGTGGCTCCCTTGAGCGCAGTGATTCCGGAGAGGGTGCGCAGGCGCGCCCCGCGCAGGTCCACGTCCTTGAGCTTGGCGCCGTTCAGGGCAAGGGTGTCAATGGTGCAGTCGATGAAGGTCACCCGCTCCAGGTTGGCGCCTCCCGCGTCGAGCTCCTCGATGTGCACGTCGCGGAATTCCACGTCCTTGATCCTCGCGCGGCGCAGGTTCAGGTAGCCGAGCTTGGCCCGCTCGAACTTCACCGAGCGGAACGTGGCTCCGTAGAGCTCCGCCGAGCCGATGCGTCCACCGACCACGGCGGTGTTCCACCATCCGGAGTCGGGTGCCTCGAGTACCGGTGCGTTGACTTCCTCGATGCGGCAATCCCCGAAGGTCACCCTGGCCATGGGCGCGCCCTGCAGTGAAACCGAGCGGAAGATGCATTCGGTGAAGACCGCGTCCTCCAGGTCCACCCCCGCCGCGTCGTCGGATTCGAAGAGCAGGCCCTCGGCGCGCCCGTCGGTTTCCAACCCGGTCAGGTCCCCGGACCCGGTGGTTGCCGGTTCCTTGAAGGCGGGCAGACGGGGGGCTTTCACGGATGCAGGCATGGGCATCATTTTATGCCGCGCACCAAGCTCGCACCGGGCAGGGGCGTGGGTCGGCGCACGTTGGCTTTCTCACCACGGTGACAGCTTGACGGGAGGTCCGGCGCAGTGTCGACGCGACGGTGGAGGGGGTTCCCCGCCGACGGCCCTAGCCGCCGGTGCCGAAGACCGGGTCTTGCTCCAGTTCCCTGGCGAGCATGGGCGCCAGGGACGCCGAGAAGTCGTGGGACAGGTGTGACTGGTCGTAGTAGGTGATCAGCGAGCCAATGACGGCGAAGCAGGTCTCTTGCGAGCAGATGGAATCGGTGAGGTCCGCGCGCACGATGCCCCGTGGCGCGGCATCGCTGTCCAGCGCCTTTTGCAGGTTCTCCCTGATCGACAGGCCCTCTTTGCGGGCTACCGCGCAGGCCAGCGGTTCACCGGGGTTCGAGGCCACGCAGGTTGGCACGTTCACGTTCCCCAGGCGCGGCACCTCGTGGATCACCGCGACCGACTTGCCGGCATCGACCCAGGATTGCCACAGGCTGGTGAAGCCCTCGGTGGCCGGGTCGGCGAATTCGTAGCCCGGGGAGGAGATCCAGGAGCGCTTGTTGCCCTGCGCGGCAACGATCACCGCGTCGATGTCCCGATCCGCCGCGAGCCGCGGACCCAGGGCACGCACCGATTCGGTGCACAGGCGCTCGGCCGTGCCGCTGATCTTTTCGGAGCCCTTGAGCGCAGCCACCGACGGCGAGCAGCCGGAGCGGATGTGGGTCACCAGTTCCCAGTCGCGTTCCTTGGCGATTTCCACCAGCGCCGGCAGCCAGGCCGAGGCGTGCGAGTCCCCCACCACTGCAACGCGCAGCTTGGGGTCGGCGGTGTTGCCGAGCCTGCAGCTGGATTCGCCCACCTGCAGGGTGTCGGTTTCACAGCCCGGGAACAAGGGGCTGCGCACCTGCTGGGAGACGGCAACCGCCGAGGGCCAGGGTGCGTAGTCCGAGGCGACGGGCAGGCAGTCGGCCGTGTTTTCCAGGGTTCCGGCTCCGTAGCACGTGGAGCTGGTGTCCATCCGAGGCAGGTTCGCGCTTTGCGCCGACGCGGTGGTGCCCGCCCACGCGATCGATGCCAGCAGCATCATCCCGGCCAGCGCAAAGACCAGCGCGTTGCGCACCGGCTTCAGCATTTTCCCAAAGCGCAGCGGGTCCTCGATCAGCAACTGCGATAGCCAGGCCAGCAACAGGGCCAGTCCCAGGATGCCTGCCTCGTGGTACCACTTCGGTTCGGCGTGCAGCACGAACGGGGCCACGATGATCAGCGGCCAGTGCCAAAGGTAGGCCCCGTAGCTCACGTCCCCGACCCGGCGCATGGGGCGGATCGAGAGCCAGGCGGCGTGGGAGAACCAGCGCATTCCGGTGCCCTGCGTGCCTGCGGCGGCGAGCACCGCGGCTGTGCCGAGCACCGGAACCAGCGCCATGGTTCCGGGGAAGCGGGTTTCGGTGGGGATCAGCAGGGCACCGGCCAGCAACAGGGCGAGCCCGCCCCACCCCAACAGCGCGCCGCGGAGTCCCCCGACGCCGCGGTTCACGCAGAGCAGCGCCACCACGCCGCCGGCGGCAAACTCCCAGGCCCTTCCGGCTGTGTCGAAGTAGGCGGCCGAGGGGTTCGCGGCGGTGACCCAAAGCCCGTAGGCGAAGGAAAGGAGCATGATCGCGCCGATGGCGACCAGGAAGAGCCGGCGGGTGCCGGGCCCGGAGAAGCCACGCCGGTCGATACTTGCCCGCGGCACCAGCTTTCCCGCCACGAACGCGGCGCCCAGGATCAGCAGTGGCCAAGCGAGGTAGAACTGTTCCTCCACGGAGAGCGACCAGTAGTGCTGCACCACGGTGGCCATTTGCCCGGCGGCGGAGTAGTCGGTGGCGTCGGCCACCAGCGCCCAGTTCTCAATATAGAACCCGGCGGCGGCAACATGCTTGAACATGGTTCCGTGTTCGGTGGCGGGGATGAAGAAATACACGAGTGCGGCGCTGGCCAGCAGCACGGTGAAGGCCAGGGGCAGCAGCCGACGGATGCGCCGGGCCCAGAAAGTTGCCAGCTTGATGGTCCCGGTGGCGCGCATTTCCCGGAACAGGTGCGCGGTGATCAGGTAGCCGGAAATCACGAAGAACACGTCCACGCCGATGAATCCGCCGGTGAGCGCGCCGGGGCGCAAGTGGTGGATGATGACCATCAGCACGGCGATGGCGCGAAGCCCCTGGATGTCGGTCCGGAATCCCATCGAGGAGCCGTTGGAGTTGATCCGTGGACCGTCCGCGGATTGGGTCTGGTGCGGGGATAGCTGAGGGGCGGAACCGGTTCGAACTGTCACTCGGGCTAGCCTATCCCACCTCCCGAACCCTCGATCCGCCGTTCCACATCAAGTTGATACCTGCAGCAAATGACAGTGGCCCCGAAGGGCGCGATCCTTGGGATCCGCACCCTTCGGGGCCATCTGCGAGTTGACAGCGCCCGGCGCGCTACCGGCGCACCATTTCTAGCCCTTCAGCTCCGCTTCGGCGTCCTGTTCAAGGGCGGGCTCGCTGCCCTCGAGCACCGGGGCGCCGCCGGGAGCGGGTTCCGCGTCGACGTCCTCGGCAGGGCCGGCGAACTGCGACTGGTACAACCGGTAGTACGCACCGCGGGCGGCAAGCAGCACCTCGTGGTTGCCCTGCTCCACGATCTTGCCCTCTTCCATCACCAGGATGGTGTCGGCGTCGCGGATGGTGGAGAGTCGGTGAGCGATCACGAAGCTGGTCCGGTCGCTGCGCAGCGCCGCCATGGCCTTCTGCACCAGCAGCTCGGTGCGGGTGTCCACCGAGGAGGTCGCCTCGTCCAGGATCAGCAGCGACGGGTTGGCCACGAACGCGCGCGCGATCGTGATCAGCTGCTTCTCGCCGGCCGACACGTTGGTGCCTTCCTCGTCGATGACCGTCTCGTAGCCCTCGGGCAACGCACGGACGAACCTGTCGACGAAGGTGGCCTTGGCCGCCTCCATGACCTCCTCGTCGGTTGCCTCCAGTCGCCCGTAGCGGATGTTCTCCAGGATGGAGCCGCCGAAGAGCCAGGCGTCCTGGAGCACCATGCCGACCTTGGAGCGCAGGTCCGCCCGGCTGATCTGGGTCACGTCCACCCCGTCCAGGGTGATGCGCCCGGAGTTCAGCTCGTAAAAGCGCATGACCAGGTTCACCAGCGTGGTCTTCCCCGCGCCGGTGGGTCCGACGATGGCCACGGTGTGGCCTGGGTGCGCCTCGAAGGACAGGTCCTCAATGAGCGGCTTGTCTTCCGAGTAGGAGAAGGTGACGTGCTCGAATTCGACGTGGCCGTCGGTGCGCGCCGGCAGGGACGCGGTCACGGTGTCCTCGTCCTGCTCGTCGGCATCCAGCAGCTCGAAGGTGCGCTCCGCGGAGGCCACGCCTGACTGGAGCATGTTGGCCATGCCGGCCATCTGTCCCAGCGGCTGCGTGAACTCGCGCGAGTACTGGATGAACGCGGTCGCGTCGCCCAGGGACATCTGCCCGGACGCCACGCGCAGCCCGCCGACCACGGCAATGCCCACGTAGGCCAGGTAGGAGATGAAGTTCATGACCGGGAAGATCATGCCGGAGACGAACTGGGCGCCGAAGGAAGCCTTGTAGAGCTCCTCGTTCTTCTCGTGGAAGCGGTCCAGCATGTCCTGCTCGCGCCCGAAGACCTTCATCAGGTCGTGGCCGGAGAAGGACTCCTCGATCTGCCCGTTCAGCGCTCCGGTGTTCTTCCACTGCGCGGTGAACAGGCCCTGGGCGCGGGAACCGATGACGCCTGCCGCGACGGCCGAGAGCGGCAGCGCGATCAGCGCAATGAGCGCCATCTGCCAGGAGATGATGAACATCATGATGACGATGCCGATCACGGTCAGCAATGACTGCACCAGCTGGCTGATCGCCTGCTGCAGCGCGTTCTGGATGTTGTCCACATCGTTGGTGACCCGGCTGAGCAGATCCCCGCGCTGGCGGGTGTCGAAGTAGTTCAGCGGAAGGCGGTTGAGCTTGGTCTCCACGTCGCGGCGCAGGCCGTAGACGACCTTCATGACCAGCCGGTTCAGCAACCAGCCCTGTGCCCACATGAACAGCGACGCCACGAAGTACATGGAGAGCACGATCAAGATGTAGCGGCTCAGCAGCGGGAAGTCGATGCCCACACCGGGGATGAGGTTCATCTTGGACATCATCTCGGCCAGGTCGTTCTGTCCCGAGGCACGCAGCCCCTCGATGACCTGGTCCACCGGCACGTTCGCGGGCATCTGCCCGCCGATGGCCCCGGCGAAGATCACGTCCATGGCCTGGCCCAGGATCTTGGGCGCGATCACCGAAAGCACCACACCCGCTGCGGCCAGCAGCAGGACCACGGCCATGCCGACCTTCTGCGGGGCCAGCAGCCCCACGAGGCGCTTGGCCGAGGGCCAGAAGTGCTTGGCCTTGCGGACCGGGAGCGAGTCGCCGAACATGTCGGAGGCCCCGGCCGTGTCGAACTCGTCGATCTCGTCGGTCGGTTCCACGACCGCCGTTGTTTCCTTCTTGGTGCGTTTTGCCATTTAGGCCACCTCCTCCACTGCCAGCTGGCTGGTCACGATTTCCTGGTAGGTTTCCGAGGATTCCAGGAGTTCCTCGTGCGTTCCGCGGGCGACGATCTCGCCGTGGTCCAGGACCAGGATCTGGTCGGCGGCGGTGATCGTGGAGATGCGCTGGGCGACGATGATGACCGCCGCATCCTTGGTGGGTTCCTTTAGCGCTGCCCGCAGGTGCGCATCGGTTGCCACGTCCAGGGCGGAGAAGGAGTCGTCAAATAGGTAGATCTCCGGCTTCGCGGCCAGGGCACGGGCGATGCACAGGCGCTGGCGCTGTCCTCCGGAGACGTTGGTGCCGCCCTGGGAGATCTTCGACTCGAGGCCGTCCTCGCGGGCGGCCACGAAGTCTTCGGCCTGCGCGGTGCGCAGGGCGTCCCAGAGGTCCTCGTCGCTGGCGTGCTCCGCACCGAAGCGCAGGTTTGAGGCAATGGTTCCGGAGAAGAGGTAGGGGCGCTGCGGAACGGTGGCCACGGCTGACGAAATCTGGGCGCGGGTCAGCTGGGTGACGGGTGTCCCGCCCACCAGCACGTGGCCTTCCTTCGCGTCGTAGAGCCGCGGGATCAGGTTCAACAGCGTGGACTTGCCCGAACCGGTGGACCCGACGATGGCCGTGGTCTCGCCGCGGCGTGCGGTGAAGGAAATGTCGTTGAGCACCGGTGCCTCGGCACCCGGGTATCCGAAGGTGACGTTACGGAACTCGATGGTTCCCGGGGCGTCCATTTCGGCGACGTGCTCGTGCTGGTCGGTGAGCGACGGGGTCAGGGTGGTGACCTCGTCGATGCGCTCGGCGCAGACGATCGCGCGGGGAATCATCATGGCCATGAAGGTTCCCATCATCACCGCGATGAGGATCTGCAGGAGGTACTGCAGGAATGCCGTCAGTGCGCCGACCTGCATGTCGCCGGTCTCCACGCGCTGTCCGCCGAACCACAGCACGGAGGCCGTGGCGATGTGCAGGATCATGCCGATCAGCGGGAACATCAACACGAAGAGGTTGCCGACCTTCACTCCGACGCGGGTGAGCTTGGCGTTGGCCTCCTCGAAGCGCTCGGTCTCATGGGGTTCGCGCACGAAGGCACGCACCACGCGGATGCCGGTGATCTGCTCGCGCAGCACCCCGTTGATTCCGTCGATGCGGTCCTGCATCTGGCGGAAGAGCGGCATCAGGAAGATGACCAGGACGCCGACGACCACCAGCAGCACGGGCACGGAGACCCAGACCAGCCAGGACAGGCCGACGTCTTCGCGCAGCGCCATGATGATGCCGCCGATGCACATGATGGGTGCCGAGACCATGAAGTTCAGGCCCATCAGCACCAACATCTGTACCTGCTGCACATCGTTGGTGCCGCGGGTGATCAGCGTTGCGGCGCCGAACTTGTTGACGTCCTGGGCGGAGAACCCGGTGACGGCGTCAAAGACGGCATGGCGCAGGTCGCGGCCGATGGCCATGGCGGTCTTCGCCCCGAAGTACACAGCGGCAATGGCCGTGAGCACCTGGACGAATGCGACGGCAAGCATCACGCCGCCGGTGCGCCAGATGAAGTCGGTGTCGCCCTTGACCACGCCGGTGTCTATGATGCGGGCGTTGAGGCTGGGAAGGAAGAGTGTGGCGATGGTGGTGGCGAGCTGGAAGAACAGCACGGCGGCAATCCACCACTTGTAGGGTTTCGAATGTCTAAGTATGAGCTTTAAGAGCATCAGGCAGTGTCCTCATGATTTTTTAGCCGCCTGAATCCACCATGGTTTGGTGGCCCCGCGAGGGCGGCAACGCGGCATTTTTCAGCCAAGCATTGGTCACTCTACCCTCGATGTCCCACGGTTTGACCCTCCCTAAGACTGATTTTTTCCGGGGCCGTACATCGCAGGATGTAGGGGTGAAAGGGCGACGACAACCATCATGCCTTGCAACGCACGGTTTTTCCCGATTCCCTTTCGGTGTCCACACGAAAACCCTAGGCTGGGAAACGACATCAATAGTTTGCTTGATCGAATGGAGAATTTCATGTCCTTGCTTTCAACACCTTTGGCCTCCGGCGATCGCGCCCCGGGATTTACCCTGGCCGATGCCCGAGGCAGGGAGGTCTCACTGGGCGACTATGCGGGCAAGAACGTTGTCGTGTACTTCTACCCCAAGGCGGCGACGAAGGGATGCACAACGGAGGCCTGCGATTTCAGGGACAACCTCAACTCGCTGCGGGCCGCTGGCTATGAGGTCCTGGGCATTTCCCCGGATAAGGGCGATGCACTGGCCTCGTTCGCCGAGGCCGAGTCACTGAATTTCCCGCTGCTCTCGGATCCCGATTTTGCGGTGGCCACTGCCTATGGTTCGTATGGGCAGAAAGAGGTCAACGGCAAGAAGTTCTCCGGCACCCTGCGCAGCACCGTGGTGGTTGACCCGGACGGCAGGGTTTCCCTGGCCGAATACAACGTGGCGGCCGACGGACATGTGGCCCGGCTGCGCGAGGAGCTCGGGGTCTAGGAAGCCACCCGCGCGCGGCTCCGCGGCCCTGGGGCCGGTGCCACCGCAGTCAAAAACGGCGGCACCGGCGCGGATCGTGTCCGCGACGGTGCCGCCCCCGGATTCCTACTCTGAGTCGGAAGCCCCGGTGACAGAGAACTCGTGGTTCTCCGTCGGGTCGGAGAGCGCATCGGCGTTCGCCCGCGCCGCGGCAATGTCCCGGATGCGTCCGCGCGAGGCATACCAGCCGATCATCAGGGCCGGGATGATGACGATGATCGAGGCAACGGTCCAGGTGCCCACCGGCGAGTCGAAGGCCATCAACACGATGACCGCCAACAGGAAGGCGAGGGTCAGGTACCCGGTGTAGGGCGCCCCGATCATCCGGAATGCCGGACGCGCCGCGCCCCCGCGCTTGGCCAGTCGGTAGAGCGCCAGCTGGCAGAGCACGATCATGCCCCAGGAGGCGATGATGCCCAGCGCCGCCATGTTCAGCACGATCTCGAAGGCATTGGCCGGAACAATCGCGTTGAGCACCACGCCGAGGCCAGCCACCGCGGCAGTCAGCGCGATGCCGCCGTAGGGCACACCCTGCTTGTTCAGCTTGGCGGTGAAGCGCGGAGCGGATCCGGCCAGCGCCATCGAACGCAGGATGCGCCCGGTGGAATACAGGCCCGCGTTCAGCGAGGACATCGCCGCGGTGAGCACCACCAGGTTCATGATCGAGTCCATGCCGGAAACTCCGATGGATCCGAAGAACGTCACGAACGGGGACTCGCCGGCCTTGTAGGCGGTGTAGGGCAGCAGCAGCGAGAGCAGCACCAGCGATCCGACGTAGAAGACGGCAATGCGGATGATCACGGTGTTGATGGCCTTGGGCATGACCTTCTCGGGATTCTCCGTCTCGCCTGCGGCGGTGCCGATCAGCTCGATCGAGGCGTAGGCGAACACGACGCCCTGCATCACCACGACCACCGGCAGCAGGCCGTTGGGGAAGAACCCGCCGTTGTCGGCGATCAGGCTGAAGCCGACTTCGTGCCCGGGAATCGGGGACCCGAAGATGACGAAGTAGATGCCCACCGCCAGGAACCCGACCAATGCGAGGACCTTGATCAGCGCGAACCAGAACTCGAGCTCGCCGAAGACCTTCACCGAGACCAGGTTCAGCCCCAGCACGATCAGCAGCGCCGCAAGCGCCCACACCCACTGCGGGACCGAGCCGATCCACGGCACGTACTTGGCGAAGAAGTTCATGTACAGCGCGATCGCGGTGATGTCCACGATGGCCGTCATGGCCCAGTTGAGCCAGTACAGCCAGCCGGTCACGAATGCTGCCTTCTCCCCGAAGAATTCGCGCGCGTAGGAGACGAAGGAGCCCGAGGAGGGGCGGTGGACGACCAGTTCGCCCAAGGCGCGCAGGATCAGGAACGCGAAGAACCCGCACACGGCGTAGCTGAACATCAGGGCCGGGCCGGCACCCGCCAGCCGTCCGCCCGCACCCATGAACAGACCGGTGCCGATGGCGCCGCCGATGGCGATCATCTGGATCTGGCGGGATTTCAGTCCCTTGTGCATTCCCTTGTCCTCGGCGGTCAATGCCGAGTTGGGAGTGTCGGGTCGGTGCGTGGTGCGGGTTTCTGGGATTTCACGTGTCATGCGCAGGTGCCTCTCGGGGAGTGTCTGGGGGCTTGCTCAAGGGTGGAACGGGTTGAAACGGTGGGAACGCTTGGGGGCTTATTCGCTGAGGTTGGCCAGGCGCTCGGGACGCAACAGCTCGTTGAGCTGCAACTCGGTGAGCAGCCCGTGCTCCAGGACCAGTTCGGCCACGCCGCGACCGGTGGAAAGTGCCTCGATCGCGATCTTCGTCGAGGCTGCGTAGCCCAGCTGAACAGTAAGCGCGGTGACCAGGCCGATGGAGTTCTCCACTTGCTGGCGCAGCTTGTCCTCGTGGGCGGTGATGCCCACGATGCACTTGTCGGCCAGGGTGATGCAGGCGGCCTCGAGGTGGCGCATCGACTTGGTCAGGCTGTGCACGATGATCGGTTCGAAGGCGTTGAGTTGCAGCTGCCCGGACTCGGCGGCCATCGTGATGGTCACGTCGTTGCCGATGACCTCGTAGGCCACCTGGTTCACGACCTCGGGGATCACCGGGTTGACCTTGCCGGGCATGATCGAGGACCCGGACTGCACGGCCGGCAGATCGATCTCGCCCAGCCCGGCGCGCGGACCGGAGGAAAGCAGTCGCAGGTCGTTGCAGACCTTGGAGAGCTTGACCGCCACGCGCTTGAGCACCCCGGAGAGGTGTACGAATGCGCCGACGTCGGCGGTGGCCTCAATCAGGTCGAAGGCCGTCTCCAGCTTCAACCCGGAGATCGCGGCCAGGTGCGTGCAGGCCAGGGACGAATAGCCGACCGGCGCGTTCAGCTCGGTGCCGATGGCGGTGGCGCCCAGATTGATTTCGTGGATGAGCAGCGTGGATTCGGCCAGGCGCGCGCGGTCCTCACCGAGGGTGACGGCGTAGGCGTTGAACTCCTGGCCCAGGGTCATCGGCACCGCGTCCTGCAGCTGGGTGCGTCCCATCTTGACCACGGTGCGGAATTCCACGGCCTTGGCCGCGAACGCCGCCCCCAGGTGCTCCATGGCGGCGACCAGCGAGGTGGCGCCGAAGATGGTGGCCACGCGCACCGCGGTGGGGTACACGTCGTTGGTGGACTGGCTGAGGTTCACGTGGTCGTTGGGGTGCAGGTATTGGTACTCGCCCTTGGCGTGGCCCATGATCTCCAGGGCACGGTTGGCGATGACCTCGTTGGCGTTCATGTTCGAGGAGGTGCCGGCGCCGCCCTGGATCACGTCGACCACGAACTGCTCGTGCAGGTTCCCGGCGATGATTTCGCGGCAGGCCTCGATGATGGCGGTGGCGCGGGTTGCATCGAGCAGTCCCAGTTCCTGGTTGGCCTGGGCGGCGGCCTGCTTGACCATGGCCAGGGCCGTGACCAGGTGCGTGTTGGTGGACAGCGGCTGGCCGGTGATCGGGAAGTTCTCCACGGCGCGCAGCGTGTGCACGCCCCAATATGCCTCCGCGGGAATGTCACGGTCCCCGATCAGGTCGTGTTCGCTGCGGACTGCGCGGGGTGCGGCAACCTGCAAGGTGGTGGTGGATTCGGACATGGCTCTCCTAGGGGTGGCGGTGAGGCGGATGTGCATGGGGGGGTGGAAGTTTTTGGGCGCGCGCCAGCGACCGCGGGCTTGCGTGAAGCGGGTGGACGCGGTGCTACGGGAAGGGCAGCCCGGCCAGGGTGCCGACGGGCTTTCCGCCGCCGAGCACGGGGAGGTGGTCGAATGCGGCCAGCTCGGCCGGATCCAGTCCCAGGGCCAGGAGCGCGGGAACAGCGGCGGGCATCCGCGCCCGGTCTCCTCCGTCGGAGATCTTCAGCGCCACTGCGGCGCCATCGGGCAGGGCGATGAGCTGGATGCCCTCGAACCCGTCCTTGGCCAGCACTCCGGGGAAGGCCTCCATCAGCGCGGTGACGTCGCGTCCCAGCCCGGCAACCATCACGGGGTGAGCGCGCATGGCGGCCGCGACCTCGTGTTCGGCGGTGCCAGCCGGTGCGGTGACAAGTTTGCCGAAGGCCCGGGCCATGGAAGCCAGGGAGAGTGCGAAGACCTCGGTGCCGCAGCCGTCGGTGCTCGCCACAGTGGTTGGCTCGCCGGTGAGTTCCGCGACGACCTCGCGGATGAGGGTGGGCAGCGGGTGGTCATGGTTCAGGTAGGTCTCGGTGTCCCAGCCGTTGAGCAGGCAGGTGGCGAGCATCGCGGCGTGCTTGCCCGAGCAGTTCTGCGCCAAATGGGTGGGGCCGTTGCCTTCCCGGAGCCAGGCCCGCTGTTCGGCCACTCCATAGGGCAGATCGGTGGAGTTGCGCAGCGCGCCGGGTTCCAGCCCGGCGTCGGCGAGGATCTTCGCGGCCAGGTCGCGGTGATCGACGGAGCCCGAATGGCTGGCGGAGGCCAGTGCCAGCTGCTCGGCGGAGAGCTGTAGTCCGGCGCGCACCATGGCAACTGCCATTAGTGGCTTCAGGGCCGAGCGCGGATACATCGCAGCCATCGGCTCGCCGCGGGTGAGCACGGTCCTGCCATCGGCGCCCAGGGCGATGAGAGAACCGTAGTGGACGCTTTCAACCAGCTCGCCGCGGGTTTGCACGGCCAGCGGGGCGTGGGCCGGGAAGGTGGAAGTGCTCATGCGGTTTCTGCTCCGAGGATCTTGGTCAGCGCTTCGTCGACCGCGGCCAGGTGCCCGGCCATGGCCTTGCCCGCCGCGGCGCCGTCGCGCGCCTCGATGGCGGCGAGGATCTCGCGGTGTTCGGCGTGCGAAGGGTGCTGACGGCCGGTGATGAGGTTGATGGTCTCGGACTGGTTGACCATGGCCTCGCGGATGTCGCCCACGACCCGTTCAAAGACCCCGTTGCCGCTGGCCGCGGCGATCGTGGCATGGAAGCTTGCATCGAGGGCTACCCACCGCTGGGCGTCGTCCTCGTCCTCCATGGCTTCGATGATGCCGCGCAGCTCCTCGAGCTGGTCGGCGGTGGCGCGGATGGCGGCCAGTTCGGCCGCGGGGATCTCGATGTGCGGGCGCGCCTCCATGAGGCTGCGCGCGGAGAACTTGCCCAGCACCAGGTCGTCGCTGGCCTTGCCCGCGATGACGAAGGTTCCCTTGCCGGTGTGCGTCTCGGTGAGGCCGAGGGCGGCGCAAGAGCGCAAGGCCTCGCGGACGACCGAACGGCTGACCGCGAATTTTCCGGCGAGCACCGATTCGGAGCTCAGCTTGTGCCCCACGGGCAGCTCCCCGGACTCGATGGCATCGCGGATGGCCGTGAATACGGCCTCGGCAGCACTCACCCGGACTATGGGCTGCGGTCCGGCCGTCCGGCTGTCTGACAGGTTCATGTGTTGAACTATGTCACTCCTCACAAAGTGCTGTCAAGACGCCGATCGGGCACCTCCGACATGGCCCATTCCCGCACGTCGCCAGCGCTGCCGCAAACGCCCGGGTCAACCCATGGATTCCATTGCCGCACCACTCGCAATTGCAGCCACAACCCCGTTTTTCCGGGCATAAGGAAGCGCCTGGCCGAAGGGTGCCGGGGCTGGTCGACCTGCGTCTCCGCCCTCGATTCCAGGATCGAGCGGCACCGCCTCCGGGCCGGGACAACTTCGGCGGCCTGCAACCGACTGCCCGCCGGGCACCGAACAGCCGATGAATTCCGCGTCATGACATGGACATGGGCTGACCTGCGGGGATACGTTGAATATCCGGATTCGCAGCCAGGTATCGGCATCCCGCAGTGCCTGCGCGCGGCCAGAACGGAAAGGCGTTCCCCGTGGTTGACCCCGCACTTTTTGACTCCCTGGACGGCCAGCTTGAATGGCAGCGAGAGCTCTACAAGCACTTCCACCGCAACCCGGAGCTCGGCCTCCAGGAGCACCAGACAGCCGCACGCCTCGAGACCGAACTCGCGGCCCTTGGCTACGATGTACAGCGCATCGGCGGAACCGGGGTAGTCGGGGTGCTGGCCAACGGCGAGGGCCCCGTGGTCCTGGCCCGAGCCGACACCGACGCACTACCGGTCACGGAGGACACGGGGCTGGAATACTCCTCCACCGTGGACGGCGTTATGCACGCCTGCGGCCACGACATGCACATGGCCACGCTACTGGGTGCCGCAAAGGTGCTGGCCGACCACCGCGAGGCCTGGTCCGGCACCCACGTCGCCCTCTTCCAGCCCGCCGAGGAAACCGCCGCCGGCGCGAAGGCGATGGTTGCCGATGGCCTGGTGGACAAGGTGCCGCACCCGGACGTCGCGCTGGCCCAGCACGTCATGCCGGTGGAGGCCGGACTCGTCGGAACGACCGCCGGGCCGATCCTCTCCGCCGGGGACAGCCTGAAAATCACCGTCCACGGCCGCGGCGCCCATGGTTCGATGCCGCACAACGCGGTGGACCCCGTGGTGCTGGCCGCCTCGATCGTGCTGAGGCTGCAGACCATCGTGTCGCGCGAAACCATGCCCGGGCAGTTCGCGGTGGTGACCGTCGGATCCTCCAACGCCGGGACCGCGGCCAACATCATTCCGGCCAAGGCCGAGCTGCGCCTGAATATCCGCACCTACGACCTCGCGCTGCGCAAGCACATCATGGCCTCCATCGAGCGGATCGTGCGCGGCGAATGCGCCGCCGCCGGCTCGCCCAAGGAACCCGAGTTCGAGTACTACGACCAGTTCCCGCTGACCGAGAACGACGCGGAGGTGAACGGGCGCGTGACAACAGCCTTCACCGATCACTTCCCCGACGGACAGGTCTACCAGGCCACCCCGGCCACCGCCTCTGAGGACTTCAGCACCATCCCCGACGCGTTCGGCGCCCCGTACACGTACTGGACCGTTGGCTGCGTCCCGGCCGACACCTACCGCAAGGCCGTGGCAAACGGCACCGTCTCGGCCGACATCCCGGCCAACCACTCCCCCTTCTTTGCGCCCGCCATCGACCCGACCCTGGAGACCGCCACCCGCACCCAGGTTCTCGCAGCCCTTGCCTACCTGGGCAAGAACCAACAAAGCAAGGAAGGCTAGGCCATGGGAACCACAGCAAACGCACCCGCCGCCACCACCTGGAAGCCGAATGACAAATGGCTGCTGGGTATCGTCCTGGCCGTCATCAACTTCTGGCTTTTTGCCCAGACACTGCTCAATGTCATCCCCGGCATCCGCGGCCAGCTCGGCGTCGAGGAGACCCTGGCGAACCTCGCGGTGTCCATCACTTCGCTGTTCTCGGGAATCTTCATCGTCGTGGCCGGCGGCCTGGCCGACCGGCTCGGCCGGGTCAAGATCCTCTACGCCGGCATCTGGTTGTCCATCGCCGGTTCCCTGCTGATCGCCCTGACCCCGGAAAACCTCGGCGCCCTGACCAGCGCCATGCTGCTCGGCGGACGCGTGATCCAGGGCCTGTCCGCCGCCTGCATCATGCCCTCCTCGATGGCATTGGTAAAGACCTTCTACGAGGGCAAGGACCGCCAGCGCGCCCTGTCCTTCTGGTCGATCGGCTCCTGGGGAGGCTCGGGTTTCTGTTCGCTCTTCGGCGGGCTGATGGCCACCAGCGCGCTGGGCTGGCGCTCGATCTTCTGGATCTCCGTGGTCCTGTCGGTGGTGGCGCTGTGGCTGCTGCGCGGCACCCCAGAGTCGAAGGCCGAGGCTGATCCGGCCGCCAAGCAGCAGGGCTTTGACTGGGGCGGGCTAATCGCCTTCATCGTGCTGCTGGTGTCCATCAACATCTACATCTCGCAGGGACCGGCCCTGGGCTGGCTGAGCCTGGGCGGACTGGGGCTCATCGCCCTGGCCGCGGTTTCCGGACTGGTCTTCCTGTACATCGAGACGCACCGCGCCGGCGCCTTCGTGAACCTGAAGCTGTTCTCCAATGGCACCTTCACCGGCGCCACGCTGTCCAACTTCCTGCTCAACGGTGCGGCAGGCACGCTGATCGTGTCCCTGGGACTGGTGCAGATCGCCGCAGGAATGAGCTCCCTGCAGTCGGGCTTGCTCACCCTGGGCTACCTCGTCGCGATCCTGGCCACGATCCGGGTGGGCGAAAAGCTGCTGCAGCGCTTCGGGCCGAAAAAGCCGATGCTGTGGGGCTCGATGATCACCGGCGTCGGCATCCTGATGTGCTCGATGACGTTCCTGTACATCGACCAGTACATCGTGCTGTCCGTCATCGGCTTCACCCTCTTCGGCGTGGGGCTGGGCTTCTACGCCACCCCGTCCACCGACGCCGCACTCTCCAACGTCCCGGACGCCCAGGTGGGTGCCGCCTCGGGCATCTACAAGATGGCATCCTCGCTGGGCAACGCGATCGGTGTGGCCATCTCCGCGGCGCTCTACGTCGCGGGCCAGGCGGTCAACCCGGAACTCATCTCCTCCTGGGGACTGTTCATCGGGCGGCAGGACAACGTGGCGCTGCGCTTCGGCGGGGCCATCGGCCTGCTGTTCAACGTGCTCATGGTGGTCATCGCGATTGCGGCGATCATCGTCACCGTCCCGTCCGAGCCCAAGGACCGGGTGCCGGAGGCCGAACCCAAGGAACCGCACGACGTCGCTCCCCCGGCGTTCGGCAACTAGATGACTACGTCCCAATAAGTGCCGAGGACCAGACGGACCCCCAGATCATTTTGAACTGGGGGTCCGTTATTTTCGAATGGAGGCGGACAAACGGATCCTTGATCGTGACAACCACTAACCAGAAATCTGGCTGTGTACAGTGCGAGCAGCGGGGCTATCACATCGAGCATTGGGTGGGACTTGTGGCAGGCTGCCAGTGGATTCCCTTCTGTCTCGCCGCTAATACGCAGGTAGTCACCGGGTGCCAACTGTCCAGTCGTACCCGCTAGTCATCCGAATACCTCTGAAGCTTTGGAATCCGTAAGGTGATCAGCGTTCCTTCGCCCGGTGCAGTATCAATGATGAGGTGGAACTCGTCGCCGAAGGCCCGCCGCATTCTGGTGTCCACGTTGAGTAGGCCTACGTGGTGACTATCAGAGTTACCGGCAAGGACGGCCCTTAGCCGGTCCGGGTCCATACCCGAGCCATCGTCCTCGATGGTCACGACGGTCAGGGCACCTTTCTCGTGCGCCGTGATTTGGATATGGCCGTCGCCTTCCATTGACTCAACGCCATGGCGGATGGCGTTTTCCACCAACGGCTGAAGACTCAAGTACGGGATTCTCGCAGACAGGGACTCCGGGCTGATCTGGAGTGTCACTTTGAGTCTGGAGCCATACCTCGCTTCCTGCAGAAGGACATAGCTTTCGATTGCCCGGAGCTCGTCTGCCAGCGATGTGAAGCGTCCGGCCTTTCGGAAGGAGTACCTGGTGAAGTTGGCGAATTCGATCACCAGTTTCCGTGCACGGATTGAATCCGTGAGGATGAAGGTTGCGATGACATTGAGCGCGTTATAAATAAAGTGGGGGCTGATCTGCGCCCGGAGCGAGTCCAGCTCCGACTCTTCGAGCTGCGATCGCGCCTGCTTTAGTTCCAGCAGACCCAGTTGAGCCTCAATTAACCGGCCCGTGTCAGCCAGTGCCCCTGCCTGTCCGGTACCCAGGCCAGTGCCCCATGCGCAAATGGTTCCAACCAGCCGGCCTTCCACGCGGACCCCGATCGCCGCGTATGATTTTTGCGGGCAATAAGGGTCACTGCAGCTGCTCCCGTTGTCTTGTTTTTCGCGGTGGCGGTGCATTTGGTTGCGGTCCGTTTTCAATTGTCGTTCCGCGATTGCTCGCACAGAATCGAGCTCGTCGGCCGCTACACCGTGAGATCCCACGATACCGCCCAAATCCGTGATGGCAACGGCATCCACCTGTAGAAGAGTGACTAGGCGGACCGCCAGCCGGTCGGCCTTGCCAGGCTCAAAGGCGGTGCGGAAGTAGGGCAACAGACTCGATATCGTGCTCAACGTAGCCGGTTCAAAGTCATTCGATGTTGGCCGACCCCCGCGTTTTTTCACCGACAAGAACACGGCCGTTGCGGCCAAGCCAAGCACCAGAAAGCCGATCATGGCCAGCACCAGATCCCCTGGCGCATCATTCAGTTCCATGTGTTGTCCCGCTTTCGATGGCGATTGGCCGGGAGCGCTTCAAAGTCCGGTCGGTGGATCTGCCGCAGGAATCGTTCAACCCGTGCAGGATCCATGGGTCCGTCTCGGAGGGATACGGCAATCATGATCAAGAAGGACGTTGGCACAGTCCACGCCGCAGGCTGCGCCAACAGCGCTGACACCGCAGGCATGAAAACGGCAGTGTTTCCGATGATCGTATGGGCCACAAGCGCCGAGACGACAAGAAACCCGCCGCAAATCATCCCTGCGGCTGCTCCCATTGGCGTAAGGCGCCGCCACCAAATTCCAAGGATAAGCATCGGAAAAATCGTGGAGGCCGAAAAAGCGAAAACCAGCGCCACCGTTTCCACCAGCGACACCGAGGATGTGAACAACGAAACCGTCAGGGTGCCTGCACCGGAGATCACGGCAGCCCATTGGAACCCGGCAACATCGGAGTGGAAGAACTCCTGGCTCACAACGGCAGCCAGAGCCACGATCAGTCCGGAGGTTGTGGCCAGGAATGCACTGAAGGCCCCCGCGGCGACCACTGCTGAGAGGACGAGACCCGTTACGCCTTCGAGCAGGCGTTCGGGCAAGATTAGCACCAGGGCGTCGGCATCACTTTGCCCGATGGCCGGCCTAAATGCCCGTCCCAGGATCCCGTAACTGATCGGCAGTAGATAGAATCCACCGACCAGGCACAAGACGATTGTTCCGGTTCTCCTGGCGGAGCTGCCGTCAGGACTCGTGTAGAACCGGGCCAGGACATGTGGGAGCCCTATGGTTCCGAGGACCAGGGCAGTGAGAAGCGACGCGGTGCGGTACGGGCTGGTCTCCCCCGAATCCCCCGGAAGATGTTCGAAGGCGGTGCCGACTTCAGCTAAACCGTCTTCGCGTCCCATTATGGCAAAGAGCATGAAGGCCAGGGGAAAAGCCAAGGCAGCAACCTTGAACCAGAACTGAATGGCTTGCACAAAGGTTATGGATCGCATTCCCCCTGTCACAACCGTCAAACAGACCACGGCAGCCACGGCAGCGGATCCTGTCCAGCCCGGCAATTCTGTCGTCACTTGGACTGTCAGGGCGGCGCCGTGCAACTGCGGCACTACGTAGGTACCGCAAATCATAATCGAGGCGATGGCGGTGATCCGCCTTAGTCCCATTGATCCGAACCGGGACTGGGCAAAATCTGGAAGCGTATACGCGTTGGAGCGGCGCAAGGGTGCTGCCACAAACATCAGCAACAGCAGGAATCCCGCGGTGTACCCCAATGGGATGAGCAACGCGTCCTGTCCAGCCACCGCTATCAGACCTGCAACCCCGAGGTAGCTCGCGGAGGCCAGGTACTCGCCGCCGATCGCCGAGGCGTTCCACCAGGGTCGGGCGGCCCTGGAGGCCACGTAGAAGTCACTGGTGGTGCGTGAGACGTTCCGGCTATAGGCTCCGATCAGGATGGTCAGCACCAAAATCGAGATCAGGCCCCACAGCCCGGCTGCGTTACCCACGGCAATCCCTCATCGTCCCCGCCGTAAACGTGTG
The DNA here is from genome assembly GCF_045798545.1 of Paeniglutamicibacter sp. ORCA_105. Taxonomy (NCBI): domain Bacteria; kingdom Bacillati; phylum Actinomycetota; class Actinomycetes; order Micrococcales; family Micrococcaceae; genus Paeniglutamicibacter; species Paeniglutamicibacter sp. ORCA_105. The sequence goes on from NZ_JBIXLM010000023.1 coordinate 41,064, forward strand.
CGCTCCAGCATTCCACGGACCAGCGGCAGGCTTCGCCGACTCACCGGCAATTCAACGCCACCCACCCAGACGATCCCCTTAGTGGCACCGAGCCTCACATTGGTGATGTGCTGGGCGGACACGAGATACGAACGATGGATCCGAAGGAAATCCTCTCCCCATTGCCGTTCGAGTTCAGTCATGGCAATACGCACCAGATACGACGTGTTCTCGGTGTGGAGCCGGATATAGTCACCGCGGGCTTCGGCATAGAGTATGTTCTCCCGCTTGATCACCCGATTGGTTCCCAAATGCCCGACCGTCACCATCGGCTGGGCTTCGTCGGCTTCCTCGCGCCCGTCACAAAGCCGGCGGACGGACTCCACGAGCCTGGCATCGTCTACAGGTTTCAGCAGGTAGTCGAACGCCTTCAGATCAAACGCCTCGAGGGCCTTCGTTTCGTCCGCGGTCACAAAGACAACGGCTGGTGGGTTGGCAAAACGGTTGATCATCCTGGCAATGTCGATGCCGGACAGCGATGGCATGTGGATATCCAGGAATACTGCGTCAACCGCATGCTGTTCCAAGGCGCGTATGGCCTCTACCCCACTGGAGGCCGAGTAGATCTGCGCGATCCTCGGATCTCCCTCCAGCATGCGAACTAGGCCCTCGAGGGCTGGAAGTTCATCGTCCGTGACGAGAACATTGAGTCGTCTGACCATTATTCCATTCTAGGTTGAAGCGGAATCGATCCGGCAGCTATGGAATCCGACGATGCACGGAGAATGTCATACATCCAGTGCCAAGGTGAGGCCGTTTCGAAGGCCGCGCTCGCAGCCATGACGTCCACGTCGGCGTTTCGGCGGCCCATGATCTGCATACCCACGGGGAAGCCGCCGGTCATGCCGACCGGGACCGAAGCGCTGGGGTGCCCGACGTAGTTCGTCAAGTAGGTCATGCACCATCCAATGAGTGGGTCAATGGCCTCCCCGTTGATCAGCGACGGGCCCTCCGTGAAGCCGTCGTCACTGTTTTCCACCGGCATGCAGGCAAGGGTCGGGGAGATGATGAAGTCATACTTCTCGAAGGCGTCCGCAAACTTCTCAAACACCACCGAGCGGACGGTTTGATCGTCGATCAGCTGCCTGGTGGACATGGATCTGGCCACTTCGACCCAATGCATCATTTTTTCGGGCAATTCCTCCGGGCACAGTTGCTCGACATCTCTTCCAGCAGCCTTCAGCCCGTCCAGGGCAGCCATGGTGCCCAGCGCCGTAATGCGACTCCACACGTCACTCAAGTGGCTTTGGGCATACGGGAGGCCAAGGTCAACATGATCCACCGTCGCGCCGAGACCCTCGAAGATCCTGACCGCCCGGGCAACGACATCTGCAACCTCTCGCTCCACCGGAAAGACCCCGTAGTCCATGGTGAATCCGATGCGTTTTCCCCTCACGCCTGCGCTCAGGGCACCGGTGAAATCCACCTTTCCCGTCAAGGCCGAGGGGTCCTTTCGGTCAAAGCCCTGCAGAACGTCCATGACCAATGCGGAATCTGCGACCGACCGAGTTATCGGTCCCTCGAAGAAGTACATGCTTGGACCAAAGCTGTTCGGACTTGACGGGAACGGCGCACGCCCGGGCGAAGGCTGAAAGCCGTAGGTGCCACACCACGCGGACGGGATACGGATGGACCCTCCCACGTCCGTGGCACCGGCCACGGGCACCATCCCGGCCGCAACGGCAGCGGCACTGCCGCCGGAGGATCCTCCGGCATTGAATCGGTGATCGAACGGGTTGCGAGTGGGCCCGAAGGCCTTGCTGTCGGTGGTTCCTCGAAAACCGAAGACCGCACTATTGGTGGTGCCGATGAGGATGCCGTCAGCCTCTTCGAACCGTCGGGGGTAGTTCGTGGATCTCTTGGCACGCCAATCCCGCAACACGCTCAGACCGCTCGAGGTCGGCCACCCTTCCTTCGCACTGAAGGTGTCTTTCGTGAGGGTGGGGACGCCCGCCAACTCCCCGATTTCTTCTCCCGCAACGATCCGCTCTTCAAGTGCTCGGGCCCGCGTCCTGGCGTCCTGGAACCCCTCGAAGACGACGGCGTTGATCTGGGGGTCGCTTTCCTGGACCCGTTGGATCGCGGATTCGACGGTTTCCCGTGGGGAAATTTCCTTGCTCTTCACCAGTGATGCCAACTGCACGGCACTGAGCTCGTCCAACTCTGGGGATATGTTGTACATTGCTTAATCCTTTCTAGTGGTCCAGTGCTTTTTCGGCTCCCGCGCCAGTCAAGGAGCGCACTTCCATTTCGGCTGCCTTGTAGGGATCTTCGCGGGTCTTATCAGTGACAGACCCGATCCATCCGAGGAAGAACGCCAGGGGGATGGAAATGATCCCGGGATTGCTCAGCGGGAATATCGCGAAATCCACGCCTCGTATGAGCGACGTGTCCGTCCCGGAAAATACGGGCGAGAGTACGATCAGCAGGATCGAACTTGCGAGTCCTCCATACATGCTCAGCACTGCGCCCTTGGTCGTAAACCGCTTCCAGAACAGGGAGTAGAGAATGGTGGGCAAATTGGCGCTTGCCGCCACCGCGAAGGCCAAGGCGATGAGGAATGCGACGTTTTGGTCTTTCGCGCCAATTCCGCCAACAATTGCCAGTATGCCAATGACCACCACGGTTCTCCTGGCAACCTTGACCTCGCTGCCTGAATCGACCTTTCCCTTGCGGATGACACTGGCGTAGATGTCATGTGCAAACGACGCTGCTGCAGTGATGGTGAGCCCGGCAACCACAGCGAGCAGGGTGGCGAAGGCCACGGCGGAGATGAATCCGAGGAGCAGGGGCCCGCCGAGTTCAAAAGCGAGAAGGGTAGCTGCCGAATTGACCCCTCCGGGGGCCGCGAGGATCTGTTCGGGCCCGATGAGCGCGGCGGCGCCATAGCCAAGAACCAGAGCGAAGACATAAAAGAGGCCAATCATGAAGATGGACCACACCACCGACTTGCGGGCCTCCTTGGCCGTTGGGACGGTGTAGAAACGCATCAGGACGTGCGGGAGGGCAGCGGTCCCCAGGACCAGCGCGATGGCCAGCGACACGAAGTCGAGCCTGCTTGCATCACTGGCGCCGTACTTGTTGCCGGGCTCGAGCAATGAAACCCCGTTTTCTCCGGCCATGGTGACCGCGGAACCCAGAAGTTCGGAGAAGTTGAAACCATAGATTCCCAGCACCCAGACTGTCATGACCCCGGTCCCACCAATCAGCAGTGCAGCCTTGATGATCTGCACCCAAGTGGTTCCCTTCATGCCGCCGATCAGGACATACATGATCATCAGCGCACCAACGACGGTAATGACAATGCCCTGTCCGAGATCGTCCTTGATGCCGAGCAGCAGTGAGACCAGCGCCCCGGCTCCGGCCATCTGCGCGAGCAGATAGAAAAAGCAGACGGCCAGTGTTCCGATGGCTGCCGCGAGACGTACGGGGCGCTGCCGCAACCGGAAGGAAAGCACATCCGCCATGGTGAACTTTCCGGTATTTCTCAGCATCTCGGCCACCAGCAGCAAGGCGACAAGCCAGGCAACGAGGAAGCCCACGGAGTAAAGGAAGCCGTCATAGCCGTAGACGGCGATGGCTCCCACCACTCCCATCAGTGAAGCGGCACCCAGGTAGTCTCCCGTAATGGCGAGCCCGTTCTGGCCGCCGGTGAAGGACCGCCCTCCGGCGTAGTAGTCTGCAGCGGTTTTGTTGTTCTTAGATGCCCTGATCACGATGAACATGGTGGCAAGAACAAAGACCCCAAAGATGCTCAGGTTCAGAATCGGGTCGGCGTTCGCCGTGGAAGCCGATGCATTCAGATGTACGACGTTCATGGCTTTTCTCCTGAAATCTGTGTGATCGTTCCCGCAACTTCTGCTGCGGCGCCGTCAGTCTGCAGCTCCAGTGCGTTCCTGAGCTTTTCGGCGGCAGGGTCGAGGACGCGGTTGGCGTAGGAAACGTAAACGAGCGTGATGATGAACGTGGTGACGAACTGGAGGAGACCGAACACCAATCCAGTGGTGATGTTCCCGAAGACTCGGATCGACATGAAATCGTGCGCGTAGGCGGCAAGGTACATGTAAAGGCCGTACCAGGCTAGGAATCCGATGGCCACGGGGAAGACGAAGCGTCGCTGCTTTCGCTTCAGAAGCTGAAACTCGGGCGAGTTTTGCATGGCAAGGAAGTCGGGGGCACCCGGCCCCGTGACCTCCGCATGTTCTGTATGCCTTGACATGAAACCATCCTTCTGTTCCGGGTGATGGCATTCGAAGGTCCAGAAACATTCAAGCCATTCACTGTGATTAGAACCACTTTTGCCGCCGGTGGGATCGAATGGAATAGCCGCAGAGGGCCCGCATTGCCTTCCGGCAGATGCTTTGCGACGAGAGGGGCAATAGCCTCGACGAGCGGATGAGCGGCTCGCGTCAGCAAGTGGCCGCCCCCAACTTCCCGCGCCTGAGGTGAACCAGACGGCCGGTAGCGCGCCTCGTTCCCGCCCACACCGCTGCGCATTGCAGCGGATGCATTCAAGTGGCGAACCTCGAGTGGTCCACGGCATTGAGGGGGCCAAGCGGTCCGCCCGGGCAACCCTCCGCCCTACCGCAGCGAGCGCCATCGCCCTTTGGCCGCCTACGACCCATGCGGCCAGTGCAACTTAGCCCGGGAGCGGCCCCGCCGCAACGGCCCGAGGCACGATAGGTCCGCCGGGCGCTTCGGGAGGGGAGCTCCACATCACAGGCAAATTGGTTGCGCTTTAGCAACCAATTCCATATAGTTGATCTCAATCAACCATATTCCTGCCGTTTTTGGAGCCCTCTTTTGTCCCAGACACCCACCCCCACGAAGGCGGAACCGGAAAAGTCCGAATCGGGCATGACCCACCGCCAGGTGATGCAATCACTGACCGGCCTGCTCATGGGCATGTTCGTCTCGATCCTCGCCGGAACCGTGGTCTCCACCTCGCTTCCGGTCATCGTCTCCGACCTGGCCGGCGACCAGACCTCCTACACCTGGGTGGTCACCGCGACCCTGCTGGCCACCACCATCTCCACCCCGATCTGGGGCAAGCTGGCCGACCTGGCCAACCGCAAGCTGCTGCTGCAGCTCTCCCTGCTGGTCTTCGTGATCGCCTCGGCCATCGCCGGCTTCTCGCAGGACACCAACATGCTCATCACCATGCGCGTGTTCCAGGGTCTGGGCGCCGGCGGCCTGACTGCGCTGACCCAGATCGTCATGGCCGACATCATCTCCCCGCGCGAGCGCGGCAAGTACATGGGGCTCTTTGGCGCCGTCATGGCGCTGGGCACCGTGGGCGGCCCGCTGATCGGCGGCTTCATCACCGACGCCATCAACTGGCGCTGGAACTTCTTCATCGCCCTGCCCTTCGCTGCCATCGCGATCATCCTGATCCAGAAGACCCTCCACCTCCCTCTCCAGGCCAAACGCAAGGTCTCCATCGACTACGCGGGCATCGTGCTGCTTTCCGTCGGCGTCTCGTCGCTGCTGATCTGGGTCTCCCTGGCCGGCAAGGACTTCGAGTGGGCCTCGGCGACCACCGCATGGATGGTCGGCGGCGCCGTTGCCGCCCTGGCCGCCTTCGTGATCGTGGAGTTCAAGGCCTCCGAGCCGATCATCCCGCTGAGCATGTTCAAAAACCGCACCTTCACCCTCTCGGTCATCGCCTCGATTTCCGTGGGCGTGTCGATGTTCGGGACCTCGGTGTTCCTGGCCCAGTACATGCAGCTGGCCCGCGGCGCCAACGCCACCCAATCCGGGTTGATGACCATCCCGATGATGGCCGGGCTGCTCATCATCTCCACCATCGCCGGGGCGATGATCTCCAAGCACGGCAAGTGGAAGGCCATCATGGTCATCGGCTCGGTCCTGCAGCTGGCAGGGCTCTACCTGCTGGGCACGATCCACTACGACACCAACTTCGTGCTGGTCTCCGTGTACATGTTCATCCTCGGCGCGGGCCTGGGCATGGTCATGCAGAACCTGGTACTGATCGTCCAGAACGCCGTCACCCCGGCCGAGATCGGCGTGGCGTCCTCCGGCATCGCGTTCTTCCGCTCCCTGGGCGGAACCATCGGCGTCTCGGTCCTCGGCGCCCTGATGGCCACCAAGGTCGCTGACCTGATGGGCTCCAAGAGCGCCGAACTGGGCGCCGCGATCGCTGCCCTGGGTGAGAAGGGCAAGGACCTGGCAGAATCGCTGGCCTCCGGAAACATCCCCGCCGTCCACTCCCTGCCCGAGTCGGTGCGCACCATCATCGAGTCCTCCTACGGCGACGCCGTTGCCCACGTCTTCATGGTGGCGGCCCCGCTGAGCATCCTGACCATCCTCGCGGTGGCCTTCATGCCCAACCTGGAGCTGGGCAGCCAGACCCGACATCAGCGCGAGGAAGCGGAGGCCGCGGAGCGGAACCTGGCCGAGGTCAGCGAGGCCGCCATCGCGGCGACCCCGCGACCCGCGGACGAAGACACCTCGGCCCGCCACTGACATGGACGCCCTGGTCGATCCCCTCGCCGTCGCGGCATCCGCACCGGCCGATGACCCCGTCATGTCCTCACTGATCGACGGGGTCGAGCACCAATTCGCGACGATGTTCGTCAACGCCCGCCACAGCATCCGCTCCAGGGCAGAGGCCATCCACCCGGAGCTGCACCCGCTGGGATTCAAGGTCCTCACGATCCTCTCCCGCTCGGGCCCCCGGCAGCAGGGGGCCCTGGCCGAGGAGACGGAGGTGGACAAGGCCATGATGAGCCGGACGATCAAGCAGCTCGAGGCCTTGGGCCTGGTGGAGCGGAGCATCGACCCGAACGACGGCCGCGCCCTGCTGGTGGCCATGACCACCGAGGCCCGGGCCCGCTTCGATGCAACGCTGGCCAATGCCCGCCGCGTGCTCCACGACCGGCTCGCGGAGTGGGAACCCGGCGAGGTCCGCCGCTTCACCGACCTGCTGGCCAAGCTGAACGACTCGGGCATTTAGCCCCATCCCCCATCCACGTGGTCCCTGGTCCCGGAATGAAGATCTTCCGGGGCCAGGGACCACGTGCGTATCGGGTAGCGTTTCAGTCAGCGCCACCGGTCCCCCTTACGGGATCCCGAACCAAGGAATACCCCCATGGGATTGCTCTTCAGCCACGACACCCTGCCCCAGCGCGTGCTCTTCGGCACCGGCAAGGCCGCCGAACACCTGGCCGCGGAGGTGGCTGCATTTGGCTCCTCGCGGGTCATGATGATCGCCGGGCGGCGCGACGCCGACGCTGCTGCCGGTCTTTCCGCCCGACTCCCGGTGGCACTGCACTACTCCGACATCGTCCAGCACGTGCCGATCGAAAGCGCCGAAAGGGCCCGCGCCGCCGCCCGGGAGCACCGCGTCGACCTGCTCGTGTGCCTCGGGGGCGGGTCCGCAGTCGGCCTGGCCAAGGCCATCGCCTTGGACACCGGATTGCCCGTCATCGCCATCCCCACCACCTATGCGGGATCCGAGGCAACCAACGTCTGGGGCCTGACCGAGGACGGCCGCAAGAAGACCGGTGTCGACGCCCGCGTGCTCCCTGCCACCGTCATCTACGATGCACAGTTCAGTCTCTCGCTGCCCGCGGGGCTCTCGGTCGCCTCGGGGCTGAACGCCATGGCGCACTGTATCGATTCGCTGTGGGGGCCGCGTGCCGATCCGATCAATGCGGCACTCGCCGCCGAGGGTATCCGCGCCCTGGCCACCGGCCTGCCGGACATCGCCGCGGATCCGTCGGGGATCGACGGCCGCGAGCAGGCACTCTACGGCGCCTACCTGTCGGCGGTAGCCTTCGCCTCGGCGGGTTCGGGCCTGCACCACAAGATCTGCCACGTGCTGGGCGGGACCTGGAACATGCCACACGCCCAGACCCACGCCACCGTGCTGCCCTACGTGTTGGCGTTCAATGCGCCGCACGCGCCCGAGGCAGAGTCCCGCATTGCCGCGGCATTCGGCAACCCCACCGCCATCAGCGGGCTCAACGCGCTGCGCGAACGGCTAGACGCACCGCGGGCGCTGAAGGATTACGGATTCGACGCGGCGGACATCCCGGAGGCGGTGTCACTCATCCTGCCGCAGGTTCCTGCCAACAACCCGCGGACCGTCACCGCGGAAAACCTGACGGAGCTGCTCACCGCCGCCCACCAGGGCACCCCCATGTCGGCCGTATCGATCGGGCTTCCACCCTCGGAGTCATGATGCGGGCGTAGGCCTGCTGAACGCCACGGCCGAACCGTGCGCCTCCATACCTTCGAACTCCCGGCGTTGCCCGTCGTGGCGCCCGGTACAACCGCGGCGCTAGTTAGTGGCGCGCGCCACGCGCGTCTCACTCCAGACGCCATTTTCCACTTCCCTCACAACCCGGGATAGCCTGAACAGAATCAGGGTGTGTCACGGCTCACCCTCCGATCGATTGTGAGGCGATTTCATGACCCCGAATGCATATTCGCTGCCCCAAACGTTGCCTGTCGGCGTTGGCTATGATCTGGACGTTGAAGCGCGGAACGCCGAACTGCTTGATGCGGTCGATCGGGAATACTCGGGCTCCGCAACCCAGGGCTTGGGTGCCCGTCTCACTGCCGTCGAGATCGAATCGTTGCTGCTGGCGCGCGGAGATTCCCTGGAAGCCATGTTGCTGCTCGCTTCACGGATGCGCGACGACGGTCTGGAACGCGCGGGCCGTCCCAAGACCCTCACCTTCTCAAAAAAGGTGTTTCTGCCCATCACCAACCTCTGCCGAGACAGGTGCCACTACTGCACTTTTGTGCAGTCTCCCGGACAGCTCAAGAAGCAGGCAAAACCGCTATACATGTCGGCGGACCAGATCGTGGCCATCGCTGCCCAAGGGGCTGCGATGGGATGCAAGGAGGCCCTGTTCACCTTGGGCGACCGCCCCGAGGATCGCTGGCCCGAAGCACGTGAATGGCTCGATTCCCGCGGATACGAATCAACCTTGCACTACGTCCGGGACATGGCAGAACTCGTCCGGCAGGAAACGGGGCTGCTTCCGCACCTAAACCCGGGCGTCATGACGGCAGCCGAGCTCGCATGGCTGCGGCCCGTGGCTCCCTCCATGGGAATGATGCTGGAGACCACGTCCCATGAGCTGTGGGCGGTCAAGGGCAGGGCGCACTATGGATCCCCCGACAAGGAACCCAGCGTCAGGTTGCAGGTCCTCGAGGATGCCGGGGTCGCCAGGGTCCCGCTGACCACCGGGATCCTGGTGGGCATCGGAGAAACCGATCGCGACCGGGCAGAATCGCTGCTGGCCATCCGCGATTCCCACCTCAAGCATGGCCATATCCAAGAAGTCATTGTCCAGAATTTCCGGGCCAAGCCGGCCACGGCCATGCACGGCGCACCGGACCTGGGCTTCGTCGAATACCTCGCAGCAGTGGCCACCGCGCGCCTCGTGCTGGGATCCGATGTACGCATCCAGGTTCCACCAAACCTAGCCGACGACGCTTCCCACGCGCTCCTGGTCCGGGCGGGTATCGATGATTGGGGCGGCATCAGCCCGCTGACAGCGGACCATGTGAACCCCGAACGCCCTTGGCCCTCGATCGCAAACCTCGAAGAAAAGACCGTGGCCGCCGGATACGCACTCCGTGAGCGGTTGACGGTGTATCCCGACTACATCCACGAGGCCTCCACATGGATCGATCCACGCCTGCTGGGATCGATCGCACCGCTCGTGGACACACCTAGCGGCCTGGCCACCGAACAGCGTCCCCCCGCGGCGCAGAAACCCCGCCCGGAGGTGGACCGGGGCTCGAGCGCACCCGGTGCCCGCAACACTGGTGGCCGCACGATGCTGGGCATCCCCACGGCACCCGGCACAAGCGTCCAGGCGGCGCTGCACCGGGCCGAGGTGGCCCCCGCGGCGCTCAGCGAGGATGACTACGCACTGCTGATGGCCGCGCAAGGGGATGACCTCGACTGTTTAGCGGCGCTGGCCGACAACCTCCGCCGGTATACGGTCGGCGAGAGCATCAGCGTTGTGGTCAATCGGAACCTTTCCTCGGCCCTCCTGGCCGCGACCGCACGCCCCGGGAGCATTACCCTCGGCGACGTGCAGGATGCCGTACGTGACGCGGCGAGCCTGGGGGCAACGGAACTCTGTCTCCAGGGCACCATTCCGGCAGACCAACCCGCAACGCTGTACCTCGATGCAATACGGTCGATCCGGGAGGCGGCGCCAGGCATGCACATCCACGCCTACCGCCCCGCCGACGTCGTGGACGGAGCGCGCCGACTTGGCCTTGCGGTCGAGGACTACCTGCTTCGGCTGAAGGATGCAGGCGTGGATACCGTCCCGGGCACGGGAGTGAAGCTGCTTGACGAAGAGCATCGCTCGCGGGTCGCACCCGAGGATCTCGCCACCCCCGAGTGGGTGTCAACGATGTCGGCGGCCCACCGCACCGGATTCAAGTCGACCTCCGTCATGGTGTACGGGTTGGGTGAAACCGCCGGACAACGCGTCGCCCACCTCAATGCCCTGGTTGGAATCCAGGAACAGACCGGCGGTTTCAACGAGCTGGTGCTCATGGAGGCCCAGGGGTCGGAGCAGTCCCTGGTCTCCGGGCGCTCCCGGCTGGATGAACACCGGGCGGTGTTTGCCGTATCCAGGCTCATCACCCATGGCTCCATCAAGCACATCCAGGCACCCTGGACCCGTCTGGATACCGATACCGTCGTGGAAATGCTGCGCTGCGGGGCCAACGACCTGGGCGGAACCCTGCTCGATGGCCGCGTCGTCCCTTGGGCCGGAGCTGAACACGGGCGCGAACTGACCTGGGACACCATCCGCGCGATGGAACGTCGGTTGCTCCGGCCCGTCCGCCGGCGCACCACAAGCTACGGAACGGTTGACGGCACCGGGCCCGCCGTCAGGCGGGGTTGATCGGCGTGGACCACCCCATCGTCTCCGTGGGATTCGGGGAAGATTACTTCTCTACAACGTCCCCAGTGATTGCCTCGATGCTGGCGCGCACGCACGAAACCATCCACGTTGATCTCACCGCATCGTCCCCGGACCTGGAGGAAATGGTCGGCCGCATCCACGAAGCCGTCCGTTCCCTGGCAACCAGGGGGGTTCGTCCGGCCATTCTCGGTTACGGACTGGGCAGTTGTGCTGCGCTGATGTTCGTTGCCCGAAACCCCGGGGCAGGCCGCTGCCTGGCGCTGGTTGCCGGGTGGATCAGGCCGCCCGCGAAAATGCTTGAACTGGCATCTCTCTGGCACATGACCGAACAGGAGGGAGCCGGGAGTGCCCGGTGGGGCGTACGAAGCGTGGAGCTGGTCATGAAACACGCTGAAAACTGGGACGCACCTAGCCAAACCGCGAACATCCCCCTGATTGCCTCTGCGCTTGGCCGATGCGGCACCGTGGACCTGGCCGGACTGCTGGAACAAGTCGAAATCCCCACGCTCGTTGTGGGGTGCACCCGGGATGAGTTTGCCACCCTGGCGCAAAGCCGATTGTTGTTCGGTGGCATTGAGAACGCCCGGTACGTCGAAATCGATGCGGGCCACGCCGTGCTGAGCGAAAGGCCGTTTGAATTGCTGGATCATCTGGAACGATTCATGGACTTTCCAACGGAGTTCCCTCCCGGGAGCGTCCTTGCCCCGGAGCCGGCATGAGCTCGGCACCTGTCGATCCTCCGCAGGCCTTGGCCATTATTGGAGCGGGATTTGCCGGGATCGGACTGGGCATCCAGCTCCGACGAGCCGGGTATCGGGATTTCACGATCTTCGAACGCCGGGACCAGGTCGGCGGGACGTGGCACGACAATGTATATCCCGGCGTCGCCTGCGATGTCCCTTCCCACTTGTACTCCTACTCTTTTCGCCCCAACCCTTCGTGGAGCAGGTTCTACGCCCATGGCGCCGAGATCCAGCAGTACCTGCACGACGCGGTTCGCGACGAGGGGCTGGGCGCACACCTCCGGCTGGGCGTCGACGTCGAGTCGATGCACTGGAACGAGGCCGACCGGCTCTGGGAGATCACCGCGCAAAACCGTGTCCAGCGGGCCAGGATGCTGGTCGTTGCCTGCGGGCGGCTGAGCGAACCGCGGTTCCCGGAGGTTCCGGGGGTGCAGCTGTTCCAGGGCCCGTCCTTCCACTCCGCCCGATGGGACCAATCCTTCGACCCCCGCGGACGGCACATTGCCGTCGTCGGCTCCGGCGCATCCGCCGTGCAGCTGGTCCCCCATTTGGCCGAAACCGCCCGTCGGGTGAGCGTCCTTCAGCGCACCGCGCCCTACATCGTGCCCCGCAACGACCATGCGTATGGCACCGCCGAACAACGCATGTTCGACCGCCTCCCGCAGACCATGGAACAGCTGCGCGCACGCCTGTTCTGGAGACAGGAGGAGGGTTTTGCGGCGCGGGCGCTGATCCCCGAAGCGCTCAAGGCGGCGCGGGTCAGGGCATTGGGCCATTTGTCCAACCAGGTGCACGATCCGGACCTGCTGGCCCGCTTGACCCCGGCTTATGAACTGGGCTGCAAGCGGGTGCTGCTCTCCGATACCTATTACCCCGCCATGCAGGATCCAAACGTCACCCTGGTCTCCGCGGCGCTTGAACGGGTCGAGGCCCATGCGCTGGTGGCGGCGGACGGCACGCGCGTCGATGCTGATGCGGTCATCTATGCGACGGGGTTCCAATCCACTCGCCAGCCGTATGCCACCCGGGTGCGCGGGGTGGGCGGCGTGCTCTTGTCCGAGCAATGGGCCCGGGGAATGCATGCCTTTGCCTCCACCGTGGTTCCGGGATTCCCGAACATGTTCGTGGTCAACGGGCCCCATGCCAGCCTCGGGCACAATTCCGCCGTTGTCATGATCGAAACGCAGGTCAAATACATTCTCGGAGCCCTGGAGCACTGGTCGCGCACCGATCGACGTCCGCTGGACGTGTTGCCGGAGCTCGCCGAAACATACGATTTGCAAATCCAGGACCTGAGCAAAGACACCGTCTGGATCCGAGGCGGCTGCAACAGCTGGTATCTGGATGAAAAAACCCGGCGACTCAGCCTGATCTGGCCCGGCCCCGCGGCAGATTTCCGCAGACGCAACGGAATCTTCAACCCATACGACTTCTCCAGGTCCGGCCCCGATGCGCAACCCGCCTCGGAGCCAACGGTCCCCGGCACCAGGACGAGCGAGGGCCCATCGGTGGCGGCGCAGCCATGACCCCAACGATTTGCAGGAAAGATCCATGATCCATGCCCGCTCCACCGCCTGTTCCCACCAACGGCAGCATCCACTCCCCCTAGGCAAAACTATGATAATGAAATATATTAATAAATATCCTTCAGAAGATTTCGCCACGGTCGCCCCGGGGGATCCAGCTCCACCGAAACAGCGAAGAATGACACGAAACAGAAAGGAACGTGCGGCATGAAGAGGATCACGGTGTTGGCCGGAGGTGTTGGCGGCGCGCGATTTGTGCGGGGCCTTCTTTCGCATCTTTCCGAAACCCATTCCGCCAGCGGACAGGACGGCCCGGGGGTCGAAGTGACCGTCGTGGCAAACACCGGCGACGACATGTGGCTCAACGGACTTCGCGTATGCCCCGACCTGGACACCCTGATGTACACGTTGGGCGGGGGCATCGCCGAGGACCAGGGGTGGGGACGCACCTCCGAAAGCCGCAGGACTTCCGGCGAAATAGCGGCCTACGGGCGCGGCTGGAGCTGGTTCACCCTCGGAGACCTGGATCTGGGCACGCACATCGTCCGCACCGATCTACTGCGCGAAGGCGCAACGCTGACCGAAGCCACCGAATTCCTGTGCCGACGATGGAAGCCGGGCGTAACGCTTCTACCCATGAGCGACGACCCTGTGGAGACACACGTTCGCCTCGCCGAAGCCAGGGACGAGCACGAAGCCGGGAATCTCGTCCACTTCGAAGAATGGTGGGTCCGCTACCGGGCCGCCGTGCCGGCCAGTGAATTCGTGCAGGTCGGGCTGGAAACGGCGACCGCTTCCCGGGACGCGATCGAGGCGATTGGTTCCGCCGACCTCATCATCATCCCGCCGTCGAATCCCGTCGTTTCGGTCGGAACCATCCTCTCGGTCCCCGGAATGCGAGAGGCGATCAGACAGACTTCCGCCCAGGTGGTGGGCGTTTCCCCGATCATCGGCGGAACAGCGGTGCGCGGCATGGCGGACCAATGCCTGGATACCATCGGCGTACCGTCAACCGCCCTGGACGTCGCCCTGCATTACGGCGCCAGGACCGAGGGCGGCTTGCTGGACGGCTGGATGGTCGATTCCAGCGACGAATGGGCAGTGCCTGGGCTGGCCGGGGCCGGTATCCGGGCCGCCGCCGTTCCCCTGTGGATGACCGACGTTCCGACAACCGCAGCCATGGCCCGTGCGGCAATCGAGTTGGCCGGAACCACCGTGCCTTCCTGAGAACCCGATCCGGGCCATCCGGCTTCCGGGCCGTGACGGCAGAACATCAGCAACACCAGCGGAAAGGAATATCCCGTGCAGTTTCGAACCACGCGTGCACTGCCCGTGCAGCCTTGGACCCTGGTGGTCCCGTTCAAGGGCGGGACGGCCGCAAAGAGCAGGCTCGGAAATGCCAGCGAGGAATTGGGCGGGCTGGAGGCCGGGCTGCGCAGGCGGCTGGCGCTCGCCTTCCTCCAGGACACGCTGGCGGCCATGGCCGCCGTTGACGATGTGGGCTGCATCGTTGTGGTTTCCTCGGACCCGGACGCGGCCCATGGCGTTTCCGGGATTTTCGTGGTCGAAGACCCCGGAAACGGCTTGAATGCCGCAGTCGCTTCCGGCATCGAATGGGCGCGGACCCGCAATGCCCACAGCCCGGTTGCGGTCTTGACCGGTGATCTGCCGTGCCTTCGCCCCGACGATCTGGCTGCCGCCCTGGACATGGCCCGCGGGGTTCCGCTCGGACTGGTGCCCGACCGCGAGGGCACCGGCAGCACCATGATTTCCGCGCTGCCCGGGGTTCGGGTGTCACCGCACTTCGGGCTCGATTCGTGTCGCCTTCACCGGTTGGCCGGACACGCGCTCCTTCCGGTTTCCGCCATTTCCACCATCCGCCACGACGTCGACACCACCCCGGACCTGCTTCGGGCACTGCAGCACGGCGCCGGGGAGTCCACCGAACTCGCGGCGACAGCCGGAGGCCTTTGGGTCTCCGGTAACCGTGCCGCCGATGCAGAAGGCATTTTTCCACCGCCGGTCCGCTCCGCACAGGCCGATTCGGCCAGCAGCTTCGCTTCTTCCAATTCCGAAGGGATATCCGTGTCCAGCCTGCTTATCTCCGCTCTTGCGGGAATATCCGAAATCCAACCCGGGGACGACTTGGCGCTTACCATCGGCAACGCCGTCGCCGACGCCCCAGAGGGCATCCGCGACGGAGACATCCTGGTGGTCACCAGCAAGATCGTGTCCAAGGCCGAAGGGCGCCATGTCAACGCGGCCAACCGGGAGGACGCCATCACCGCGGAGACCGTTCGGCTCGTGGCCAGCCGCAGGCATCCCGGCGGCCTGACGCGAATCGTTGAGAACCGGCAGGGATTGGTTCTGGCCGCGGCCGGCGTTGACAACAGCAACACCCCGGACGGAACAATCCTCCTGCTGCCAGAGGACCCCGATGCCTCTGCCCATCGGCTATGCATTGCGCTGCGTGCCCGATTCGGGGTGGCCCTGGGCGTGGTTCTTTCAGACACCCTCGGACGCCCCTGGCGCGAAGGCCAAACCGATGCAGCCATCGGTGCCGCCGGACTGCGTGTGTTGGAGGACTACCGGGGCACCCACGACGCCCATGGCAATCTGCTGTCCGCGTCAGCCGCCGCGGTAGCCGACGAAATCGCCGGCGCCGCGGATCTGGTCAAGGGCAAGTCCAGTGGTCGGCCCGTGGCATTGGTGCGGGGATTGGGGCACCTGGTCCTGGCCGACCTCGGTGCTTCCGAACCGCATGCCACCGCGCGAGCCCTCGTGCGCCCGGCCGAACTGGACATGTTCCGGCTCGGCAGCGACGAAGCCTACGCCCAGGGCTTCGCCGACGGGCAGGCTGCCGCCAGCCTCCTTGAACCGTCCGAATCGGGCATTTCGCACTAGCCACGGCCCGGACGGCCACCAAGAATTCATGCCCCGACGCGCACGGTTTGCCGGTCGCAACGGCGGCCTCCGCCCTGCAAAAGATGGAAACAAGCATTCTGGATTAACAATCCGTCGGAATCATCCGAGGGGACTACGAGAGGGTTAGATTGATGGCTTCCATGTCAGCTTCGTCAGCGGTAGATACATCAACCGGAACGGTTCCACCGCCATCCAAGAAGGACATCCATCGCATTGTTGCCGGCGGGGTCGCCGGGCAGGTCGTGGAATTTTACGACTACGCCCTCTACGGCCTGTTGGCGGCTTCCATCGCCAGGATCTTCTTTCCCAGCGACGACCCTGCCCTGGGCATCCTGTCCGCCTTTGCGGTCTTTGGCGTCGCCAATTTGATGCGCCCGCTCGGAGGGCTGGTCCTTGGGCCCCTTGGAGACAAGGCGGGCCGGCGGACGGTGCTGGTCATTTCCGTCACAACGATTTCCATCAGCACCTTCCTCGTCGGGGTCTTGCCGACGCAAGCCGCCATCGGCATCGCGGCGCCGGTGCTCCTGGTGCTGCTCCGGCTCATCCAGGGTTTCTCCGCCGGCGGCGAGGTCATCTCCGTGGTCACCTACATCGCCGAGCATGCCCCGCCCAAGCGCCGCGGCTTCTACACTGCGTTCCTGCAGAGCGGCGCGACGTTCTCCTTCCTCATGGCCTCCACGGTGGTGCTGCTGGTCACCGCGCTGGTGCCCGACGAGGCCTTCGACGTATGGGGCTGGCGGATCCCGTTCCTGCTTGCCCTTCCACTGGGCGGGGTGGCCATCTACCTCCGGCTAAAGCTCGAAGAGAGCCCGGTCTTCATGAAACTTCGTCGCGAGGGCGAGCTTTCCAAACGTCCCTTGCGTGAAGCACTGCTTGGATCGCCGTGGCTCATCGTCCAGGGCACGGCCGTGGTGGCGCTGACGTTCTCGGCAAACTTCGTCTTTCTTTCCTATTTCCCCACCTATCTCAAGGGACAGGGCTTTTCCAGCCAAGAGGCTTTTTTTGCCACGACAATCGGCCTGGGGCTGAGCGTCGTCCTTCACCCTGTGGTTGGTCTTCTCTCCGACCGGCTAGGCAGGAAACAAGTGGCGGTTGCCTCGGCGGCGTACTTCTTGGTGCTCGGCTGGCCGATCTTCGCACTACTTTCCTCCGGCTCCCTCGGTTTGGTGGTCCTGGCTTTGGCCATCATGGCCGTTGGCCTGGGCGGCTGCGTCGCGGTCGTCATTTGCTTCTTCACCGAATTCACGTCGTCTCGGACCCGCATGGCAACGTTCGCCATCGGTTACAACATCGGCGGCGCAATCTTCGGCGGTACGGCGCTGTTCCTGGTGCAGCTTCTGGTGATCCAAACCGGAGACGCACGTTCCCCGGCGTATTTCCTCATGGGCGCCGCGCTGGTCACGCTCGTCACGCTGCTCTCCATCCGCCGGTACGCCAAGCCCGGCGAGCCCCTGACCTAACCAAGAGGGACCGAGGCCCCGACCGGGGTCTCGGTTTCCTTTTGGCTTCAGGGCGGACCGCGGCTCCGGACGCTCCCTGAGCCCAATCACAACCCCGCAGGGCAGCACTAGCAGGCCCGTGCCACAACGATTGCCGGGCTTTCGCCATGTCCCGCGAGGCGCGCCACAGCCGCAGCGACTCCTGAGCCGCGCCGGGTTTACCCTGTGGCCCGGACGGGAAATCCGTTGGATTTCCAGGTCATCGGCCCGGCCTGTTTTTACTGCCGAAATGGCCTGATTCAGAACGTTGAGCTGGACAGCTTACCTTGCCGAAGTGGCCCACTTTTATCTGTTTACACGCATTCGCCACGCATGACGCACATGCCCTTCCCGCGCCCGCCATGCCCCCTGCGGCAGGGTGCTCCGGGGGCTTCCGCTCCGGGCGCTGGCTGCCGGCGTGCCGCCGGTGGATTCTTTTGGCGAGCGGGGCCCTTCCGTGCCGGCCTGTGTTCCATGCCGCCATGGCCCGCACGCTCCGGACTTCCGGCGGCCCCCTAGGCACCCCGACATCCGGGCGCTCTCGCTGCAGCATTCGAAGACGGTGCGACCTCTTGCCCTTGGCTGCCCGTGGCGCATCGGGCGGCGGAGCCCAGCCTCCTCGTCTCCGCCCGGTGGCCGATGCAACGCCGGCCAAAGGAAAACGCATGGCCAGACGATTTTCGTCTGGCCATGCGCTTGGTTTGCACTTGGTTCCGGCGCCGTTTTCCTATCGGGTCACGGAGCCGGTCAGTGCGGCAACGGGCCGCAGCAGGATGGGCCGCACTGCGAGCCATCCGATGATCATCACGACCAGGGATGCGGCAAAGAACCAGAACCCCGTCCAGCCGCCCCCGTCGCGGGCGGCGTACATGTGGTTGAGATTGCGCAGCGCACCCGTGGTGAACACCAGGGTCACGTGCACGATGATGAAGCCAACAAAGTAGACCATGACCGGCAGGTGCAGGGCCCGGGCCACCTCGATTGGATACAGCTTGTTCAGCGTTGCGGTGTGCTTGGGCCAAGCCGAGGACATACGCAGTCCCGTGACAATGGCCAGCGGCGCCGCAATGAAGACCGTGGCGAAGTATGCCAGCAGCTGAAGGCCGTTGTAGTTGACCCAGCCGTTCTCCGACGGCCAGTCCAGCGAGGCGTACTGCAACAGTGCCGAGAGCGCGTTGGGGAAGACATCCCAGCTGGTCGGGACCAACCGTTTCCACTGTCCCGTGGCAAAGATCAGGACAAAGAACACCACTCCGTTCAAGATCCACAGCGCGTCCAGGCTGAGGTGGAACCAGAGGTGGATGCTCATCTTGGTCGGCGGCGTCTTGGTGCGGACGAGCCCCTTGTTGTTGCGCGTCCAATAGGCCGGCGGGCGGGTAGTGGTCCGCACCAGCCAACCGCTGCGGATGATCAACAGGATCAGCAGCGCATTAAGGAAATGCTGCCAGGACAGCCATGCCGGGAACCCGACCGGTGTCCCCCGCGGCAGTTCGGACTCGCCGGGGTATGTGGTCACGAAGGATTGGACGGCGGGCAGTTCCCGAAGGCCCTTGGCCGCCAGGACGACGGCAAACAGTGCCACGAGGGCCACGGGCAGGATCCATGCCAGTTTGGTCCATTTGCTCTTGGCAACCGTGGATCGTGTCGGAGTCGATGTGGACATGAGGCTCTGGGTCTCTCTGTCAGGGGACGGGATCCGTCCGGTGGACATGGTGGAACGATGCGGTGGCGGGCCGATCTTCCCCGGCCGGTGCATGCCCGGCCGGGGAGTTGGATCAGTTCGCGCGGGCCTCGATGGCCTTGACCAGCTGCGGCACAACGGCAAAGACGTCGCCGACCACGCCGAAGTCCGCGATGTCGAAGATCGGCGAATCCGGGTCCTTGTTGATCGCAACGATGGTCTTGGACGTCTGCATGCCCGCCCGGTGTTGGATGGCACCGGAAATGCCGAGCGCTACATACACCTGCGGCGAAACGGAGGTGCCGGTCTGCCCAACCTGGAACGACTGCGGGACGTAGCCGGCGTCGACCGCCGCCCGCGAGGCGCCCACCGCGGCTCCCATGGCATCTGCCAACTGCTCGACAAGAACGAAGTTCTCCTTCGAACCCAGCCCGCGGCCACCGGAAACCACCCTGTCGGCTCCGCGCAAGTCCGGGCGGCTCGAAGTCGCCACGGCGTCCTTGATCTTGTCGATCACGCCCGAGACCCTGGAATCGACCTGGATAGCGGTGGTGGTGAAGGTGGCGACGCTCGGGGCCACGCGTTCCTCGATGGCACCCTGGCGGACGGTGATCACCGCCGGCCCGTTCTCGACACTCGATTCGACGTTGAAGGCACCGCCAAAAACGGAGTGCTGGGCCACGATCCGCTGCCCTTCGAGGCGCAGTCCGACGGCGTCCGTGACCAGTCCTGCACGGAGCCGGACGGCAATGCGTCCCGCCACGTCACGGCCCTCGACGGAGTTGACGGCCACGATGGCGGTTGGTTCCAGCTCCGCGGCGGCCGCGGCAAGTGCCTCGACCTGCGGCGTGACCAGCACGCGACCCACCTGGTCGCTCTCCGCGAGGTAGACCTGCGCGGCACCGAGGGAACCGAGGTGCTCGACGAGTCCGCCGAGGGCCCCTGGGGCCCCTGGGGCCACCGCCACGACGGCTATCGGGGTGCCGAGCGTGGCTGCTGCGGCAATGACTGAGGCGGCGGTGTTGCGGATTTCGCCGCTGGCCGAGGTCTCGATGAGTGCGAATACGTTGGTCATGTTCCGTTCCTCGTTTAGATCAGGCGGTTGGCGGACAGGAAGTCGGCGAGCTGCTCGCCCGCGTCCCCCTCGTCGATGATTTTGGTCCCGGCGGTGCGGGCAGGGCGTTCACTGGTGGTCAAGACGATGGAGCGGCCCCCCGCCGGCACGACGGCTGGTTCGATGCCGAGGTCGGCCAGTGAAACGACGCTCAGCGGCTTGCGCTTGGCCGTCATGATGCCCTTGAAGTTCGGGAACCGGGCTTCGGCCGCACGCTCGGTGATCGAGATGACCGCGGGAAGGGCGGCGTGGACGTCCTGGGTGCCGTATTCCGTGGCCCGTTCCCCGGCAACCTGGTCGGATGACAGCTCCACAGAGTCAAGGAAGCTCAGCAGCGGAAGGCCCAGGTGTTCGGCGACCATGGCAGGTACCGCTCCACCCCGGCCATCCGTCGACTCGTTGCCGGCAATGACAAGGTCGAATTCGTTGCGTGCCAATTCGGCTGCGAGCACCGAAGCGGTCGCCCCCATGTCCGCGCCTTCCAGCCCGTCGTCCTGCACGTGGATTGCCGCGTCGGCACCCATGGACAGGCTCTTGCGCAATGCCGCGGAGACCGAAGCCGGCCCCATGGACAGAGCGGTGACGTGCGTGCCCTTGTTGCCGTCCTTGTACCTGAGCGCGACCTCAAGGGCCCGCTCACTGATCTCGTCGAGGATTGCCTCACCGGCGCCTCGATCCACGCGGCCGGTCGTGGTATCCAGCCGGCGCTCTCCATAAGTGTCCGGCACCTGCTTCATTAGGACGATGATTTTCACTTCTTCACTCCTTTGGTGTCATCCAATTCCAGCGTCGGTCGGGACCTGGTAGCCGAAGATGTGGCCTTGGGCCCACGGTATTTGTTCCACTTCGGCTTCTTTGTGATCACCGTACCAGAAAGATGCATATCATGACCATAGATTATTGTCGGAAAGATTCGACCTGCCCCGGGGCCACCCCGGACGGAAATAAGTATGCCCGTCCGGGGCGAACCGGCATCGGCCGAGGAAGTGCCTTTAGGGCTGCCCGCCGTCGACCGTGAGGATCGACCCGGTGGTGTAACTTGATGCGTCGCTGGCTAGGTACAACGCCGCCCCGACGACCTCCCCGGGCCGGCCGCCGCGCTCCAGGGCGAACGCCTTTGCCCGCTGCGCAAACGCGTCCTCATCCCAGGCCTTGCTCACATCGGTGAGGAACGTTCCAGCCATGATGGCATTGCAGCGCACGGTCGGCCCAAACGTGTGGGCCAGCCCCACGGTCAGGGCATTCAGGCCGGCCTTGGCCGCCGCATACGGCAGGACATGGGGCCTGGGGTGGACGGCGGCCGCGCTCGAGATGTTAATGATGGACCCACCGCCGCCTGCGGCCATCCTGGTGCCGATAAGTGCCGACAGCCGGAAGGGGCCCTTGAGGTTCACATCGAGCACCTTGTCGAAGAGCTCCTCGCTGATGGCGTCCACGGAGTTGTACAGTGGCGACATGCCCGCGTTATTGACCAGCACGTCCACCTTCCCGAACCGCTCGTAGGAGGCCTCGACCAGCGACTCCAGGTCAGCCCAACGCCCGACGTGCACACCAAAGCCCATGGCCTGGCGCCCCGTTTCGGCCTCGATTTCGCGGGCAACCTCCTCGCAGGCCTCCCCCTTGCGGCTGGCGATAATAATGTCGGCCCCAGCCCTCGCCAGGCCGAAGGCCATCTCTCGGCCCAGCCCGCGGCTACCCCCGGTCACCAGGGCCACGCGCCCCGTGAGGTCGAAAGCGTTCGGAATTTCGGTGCTCATGTTTTCCCCTCGGATTGTTGACTGACCTGCTCTTTTAATGACTACGAGACGGCCCCCGGGCCGCTGCCCGGACCGATTTCCCCGCCTCGAACCAAGAATACTATGATAATCATATACAAATATGGAAGAACCGGGACCATGGCCAGGCATCCACCCTCCGAACCCTTGCCTTCCGGGCTTAAATAATCCATTATCATTATTACCATTTTATAGTCTCGGACTGAATGAAAGAGGTGAGGCTGCCATGGACCAGCCCAAGACGGAAACCCCACGGCTGCTCGAGGGCGTGCGTGTCGTGGAACTGGGGTCGATGTACGCCGCCCCCACCGCTGGACGCATGCTGCGCGACTTCGGTGCCGAGGTCATCAAGGTCGAAGACCCCGCCAACGGGGACATGGCCCGGCAATGGCAGCCCCAAAAGGACGGCCTGGCCCTGGGGTTCGCACGCCTGAATTCCGGGAAGCAATCCGTGGGGATCGACCTGCGCAACCCCGAGGGGCGGGAGATCGCACTCGAGCTCATTCGCGGCGCCGACGTTGTCATCGAGTCATTCCGCCCCGGACGCCTCGAAGCCTGGGGCTTGGGCTACGACGTTCTTTCCAAGATCAATCCCGGCCTGGTACTCACCCGCGTGAGCGGCTTCGGACAGAGCGGGCCCTATAGCGCGAAACCGGGATTCGGCACCGTGGCCGAGACGGCCAGCGGCTACGCATTCCTCAACGGATGGCCAGATACCCCGCCCACGGCCCCGCCGTTCGGCTTCGCCGACTCCATCGCCGGGATCTCCGCCGCGTTCGGCACCGCCATGGCTTTGTTCCGCAGGGAAGTCAGCGGGGTCGGCTCGGAAGTCGACGTGGCGCTGTATGAGCCCCTGATGTTCATCCTCGGCGACGCCCTGCTCAACTACACCTCGACCGGAACCATCATGAGCCGCGTGGGCAACACCTCGGGGTCCGCATCACCACGCGGAATCTACCAGGCCGGCGACGGCGGATGGCTTTCGATCGCGGCTTCCGCCCAGACCATCGCAATGCGGCTCTTCGACGCGATGGGCCGCCCGGATTTGAAAACCGACGAACACTACGCCACCAACTCGGCCCGAATGGAGAACAACGAGGCACTTCAGGAGATCGTCAAGGCCTGGGTGGCCTCCATGCCGCGCAACCAGGTGCTGGAGACCTTGGATGCGCACGAAGTCGTCGCCGCGGCCGTGAACGATTCCAGCGACATCATGCAGGACCCGCACTTCCTGGAACGCACGCTGGTCAGCCTGTCCGGGACCGTTTTGGGAAATGCCATGATGACGGGGCCAATCCTCCACGTCGCCGGCTCGGCGGAGCCTTCCTACCACGGAGTCCCGGAAGTCGGCGAGCACACCGAGACGGTCCTGGGCCGCCTGGGCATCGGCGCCGATTCCCTCAGGCGACTTGCCGCAGATGGAGTGGTCACCAATGGCTTGGTATCCGAGGCCGTCTGATGACACTCACACAGGGGTCGATGCGCCCCCAGAAGACCGCGATGCTGGTCGCCCAACGGATCGTCTCGGATATCCAGCGCCGCGGCAACACCGTGGGCGACCGGCTCCCCCCGGAGCGAGCCATGCTGGAGCAGTACCAGATCGGCAGGGGGACACTGCGCGAGTCGTTGCGTTTCTTGGAACTGCAGGGCGTCATTTCCCTCAAGCCCGGCCCGGGCGGCGGACCCGTCGTCCAGCAGCCGGACGGCAGCGGACTTTCGACCGCGCTGACGCTGTTGCTGCAGTTCGAAAACGCCCCGTTCCGCACCATTGCCGAATCCCGTGCCGGCCTCGAACCTATGATGGCCCAGCTGGCCGCTTCCCGAATGAGCAAGGAGCAGCTGGCAGTCCTCAAGCACAGCGTCGAGCACATGGGAGAGAACCTGGGCGACGAATCGGAGTTCCTGGAAATGAACAAGCGCTTCCACGACACCATCGCGCACGGTTCGGGAAACGTCATGTTCGGATACCTGGTGGAGTCGCTACTTGGAATGCTTGACGGAAGCGCCATCGGCATCGACTACCCGGAACACCGGCGGGCCGCCGTGTACGACGCGCATTCAAGCATCTACGAGGCCATCGCGGCCCGGGACCCTGCGGCATCGGCCGCGGCGATGCACGAACACATCTCGGCATACGCACGCTACGCCGAGCGGAAATTCCCGGAGCTGCTGGATACGCCGATCTCCTGGAGCGCCCGCCTTTAGTGCGGAAACAACCGGAGACGGCACAAGGGAAAGGGCTGCCGGAAATGAAACCGCAGACGGAAAGCGCTCCCGGGCGCGAGCGGGGAGCAGCGTCCGCCTCCTTCGAGGAGGTGTGCGCGCTGCTGCAGCCATCGGCGCTGGGCGGCGGCAGGTTTGCCGGCGGCACGCCCGGTTTCCACTGGGGCGTACCGTATGGCGGCCTGCTGGTCGCCCAGGCACTTGCCGGAGCTTCCGTCGACGTGCCGGAAGGCTTCTGGGTGCGCAGCCTGCATGCCTATTTCATCGAAGCCGGCGCATCGGACCGGGGCGTTCAGATCGACGTCGTCCCGGTCCGCGATGGCCGCTCGACCTGCTGGCGAAGCGCCCGGGTGCACCAGGACGGCAGGCTGCTGCTGACCATGGAACTCACGTTTGCCAAGGATTCGGGCAGCCCGAAGCACCAGGCACCCATGCCTGCGGCCCGCCTGCCGGAGGAACTGCCGAACGCGGCGAAGGCCCTGGCCGGCTTTGACGACGTGCATTCCTACTGGGACACGGATTCGGCGTTCGACCTCCGGTATGCGAAGGAGCCGCCGCGTTTGTCGGCGCATGCCCACGGCGGGAGCGAGCCCCACTCCTCGGTCTGGATCAAGGCGATGGGCGAGGCCCCCGGGGACCGCGCGTTGAACGCCGCGTTGCTCGCCTACGCGAGCGACATGTGCATGTTGGATCCCATGCTGAAACCCCACGGGCTGTGGTGGGGCAGCGGAAGTGCCTCCGGGTTTTCCATGGATCATTCGATGTGGTTCCACGCCCCCGCACGAACGGATGAGTGGATACTTCTCGATCAGCGTTCCCCGGCATTGCGTAACGGCCGCGGACTGGCGCTGGCGGACATGTACTCGCGCAGCGGCGAACTGCTGTGCACCGTGGCCCAGCAGGGAACCATGCGTGTCAATGCCCCAACCCGAAGCTGAGCGCCCACCCGTTCCAGGCGTTCCTGGGCGCGCAGTTGTGCGGCCGTTCCAGACCCGCGCAAATCCCAAATTCCCGCCCACGGCGGGCGGGAGCCGGGTCCGCGGCGGTTGTCGCCGCAGGCCCGGCTCCCGCCTGCGAACGGCCTAGAGGTAGGCCTTGAGCCAATCGCTTCCGCTCTCCGAGTAGAGCGATTCCGGCCAGTCGGAGGGGCGGTGGTCTCCGTATGCACGCACGCTGTTGCGGTCGCCCAGGCCCTCGGCGTATTCGGTGACGGGCAGGTAGTACATGTAGGACATCAGCCGATCGGCCAACTGCCACTTGCCGCCCACCCGGCGATACGTGTCCTTGTACCGCAAGGCAACCTGCATGGCGACGCCGTTGCGCGCCACTTCGGCGTGGCCGGCCAGCAGCCCTGTCGCCGTGTCGGGATCCGCATCGTCAAAGCGCACGACGTGCCCGTGGCTGTAGTGGTTCGTCGGGCCGAGCGCGGCGAAGCGGCCCAAGTAGGTCTCGACGATTTCCTCGATGCCACTTGCGGCAAAGACGCCGTCCTGCGAGCGCAGGGTCGCGTCGGAGGTGAAAATCTGGCGGATCCCCGCCTCGTCACGCTCATCCATGATGAACCCGTAAAGAATCCCGAGCTCCTGGATCGCCTCGCGGTCCTCCAACCGCCTGATTCGATCCTCGATCGTCATTTCTTGCAACATCTTCTTCTCCTTGACTGACCACTGTCTTGACCTGTGTTGGATCTCGCCCTCACGTCCGGTGTGCACGTGGACGAAGACGATCATCTGAAATTTGATTATAACTATTCATATTGAAGAAAAGCAGCCCCCCGCCCAAATTCATATTTCTCCGCACTTCGCCGCCCGACACTGCATCCGCGCTCGGCGCCCTCGCGCAATCGCAACCGATCCCGTCGGCATCGCGGCACCGGCCGGCACTTCCCCGGTCTCCGCCCGCGCCCGTCCAATACGCTGACAACCATTGCCGACATCATGACAATCATGATAAGCAATAGGTTAGGAGGATTACCCCATGACTACTGATGCCCTGATTGTTGATGCGCTTCGCACCCCCACCGGCCGCGGCCGTCCAAGCGGAGCGCTGGCCGAGATCCATCCGGTGGACCTGCTGGCGCAGGCACTTACCGCCCTGGTCGAGCGGACCGGGATCGACCCCGGCGAGGTCGACGACGTGCTCATCGGGTGCGTCTCGCAGACCGGCGAGCAGTCCGCCACCCCCGGCCGAATGGCCTGGTTGGCAGCCGGTTACCCGGTCCATGTCCCGGCGACCACGATAGACCGTAAGTGCGGATCGTCCCAGCAGGCCGTGCATTTCGCGGCCCAGGGCATCCTCTCCGGGGCCTACGAAATGGTGATCGCCGGGGGCATCGAATCCATGAGCAGGGTGCCCATGGGCTCCGCGCGCGCCGGGGCCGACCCCTTCGGCCCGGCGGTCACCGCCCGCTATTCCCCCGGCCTCGTCTCCCAGGGCGTCGCGGCGGAGCTGGTGGCGGCCAAGTTCGGCGCCACCCGCGAGGCGCAGGACGAATACGCGGCCCGCTCCCACCGCCTGGCCACCGCCGCGGCTGCGGCCTTCGAGCGCGAAATCATCGCGGTGCACACCCCCTCGGGCACGCTGGTGACCCGCGACGAGACACCCCGGCCGGACACCACGCCCGAGCGCCTGGCCGGGCTCAAGCCGGTCTTCGAGACCCCTGAGCTCGGCGCACGCTTCCCCCAGGTCGAATGGTCCGTGACGGCGGGGAACTCATCGCAGATCTCGGATGCCGCAAGCCTGGTCCTGCTGGTCAGCGAGCGCAAGGCCCGCCAGCTCGGGCTGACACCGCGCGCTCGCGTCCACGCCATGACCGCCGTCGGGGACGACCCAATGCTCATGCTCACCGCACCGATTCCGGCCACCGAAAAGATTCTGGCCCGCTCGGGAATGCGGCTGGAGCAGCTGGACCACATCGAGGTCAACGAGGCATTCGCACCGGTCCCGCTGGCCTGGCAGAGCCACTTTAACGCCGATCCCGACAAGCTCAACCCCCGGGGCGGGGCCATCGCCCTGGGCCACCCTCTGGGCGCCTCGGGCACGCGGCTGTTCACCACCATGCTGCATGCCCTGGAAGACAACAAGCAGCGCTACGGCCTCCAACTCATGTGCGAGGCCGGCGGCATGGCCAACGCAACCATCATCGAACGCCTCTAACCAACCCCGCAGGAGAAAACCATGATCATCAACGGAGCATCCGTCGTCGTCACCGGCGGCGCATCGGGCCTGGGCGCGGCCACCGCCCGCCGCCTCACCGAGGACGGCGCAAAGGTCGTCATCCTGGACCTGCCTTCCTCAGCCGGCGCCGAGGTCGCCGCCGACCTGGGCGCCGTTTTCGTGGCGGCCGACGTCACCGATCCGGATTCGGTCAATGCCGCGCTCGACGCCGCCGAAGCCCTGGCGCCGCTGCGGGCGCTGGTGCACTGCGCCGGCCGCGGCGGCGCCCTACGCCTGGTGGACCGCGACGGCAATCCCGGCTCGCTTGAAACCTACGAGGGCGTGGTGCGAACCAACCTCATCGGCACCTTCAACGTGCTGAGCCAGACCGCGGCGCGGATGGCGAAGAACGAGGAACTCGACGGCGAACGCGGCGTGTGCATCCTCACCGCTTCCGTTGCCGCTTATGAGGGCCAGATAGGCCAGATCCCCTACGCCTCGGCCAAGGCCGGAATCGTCGGCATGACCCTCGTGGCCGCGCGCGACCTTGCCAGCAAGCGCATCCGCGTCATGACGATCGCCCCCGGCCTGTTCGACACCCCGATCCTGGCCCGGCTGCCGGAAAAGGTCCGCGATTCGCTGGCCCAAAGCGTCCCGAACCCAAGCCGGCTCGGGGAGCCGGGGGAATACGCCTCGCTCGCCCAACACATCATCGCCAATCCGATGCTCAACGGGGAAACCATCAGACTCGATGGCGCCATCCGCATGGCACCACGCTAGGACCAGAGAAATGGAAGAGATCATGACGCACAAAATCGCAGTGGTCGGCGGCACCGGCCCACAGGGCCGCGGGCTGGCCTACCGCCTGGCACAGGCCGGGCACGCCATCACCATCGGTTCGCGCGACGCCGCACGTGCCGGTGAAAAGGCACAGGAAATCGCCGCAAAAATCGAGGGGCCCGCAACGGTCATCGGCGCCACCAACGCACAGGCCGTCGCAACCTCCGACATCGTCCTGCTGGCCGTCCCCTGGGAAGGCCACGCGGAACTCGTCGCTTCCCTCAAAGACGAGCTGCGCGGCAAGACCATCATCAGCTGCGTGAACCCGCTCGGCTTCGACGCGGCGGGGCCATACGGGCTGACCCTGGCGGAGAGCGCCGCAGAGGAGGCCCAGCGACTGGTTCCCGAGGCCGCCGTTGTGGGCTCCTTCCACCACGTTGCCGCGCTCTCGTTGTGGAAGAACGAGGGTCTGCTCAGCCACGAAGACATCCTGGTCTGCGGCGACGACGCGGAGGCCAAGAACCTGGTCATGGACCTTGCCGCCGCCGTCACCGGCAAGCGGGGCATCGATGCCGGCGCCCTGCGGCTGGCCCGGCAGCTCGAACCGCTCACGGCGGTGTTGATCAACGTAAACAAGAACTACAAGACCCGCTCGGGCCTTGCCATCACCGGCGTCAAGGAGTCCGAATGAGCCGCGAGGAACAGCCGCTGATCATTGAGGAACGAGGCCGGGTCCTGATCCTCACCCTGAACCGGCCGCAGGCGAAGAACGCCATGTCGCTGCAGCTCTCCGAGGAGCTCGCCAAGGCCTTCGAACTGCTCGACAGCCGCAACGACCTGAGCCTGGGCGTCATCACCGGAGCCGGCGGCACCTTCTGCGCCGGCATGGACCTGAAGGGGTTCGCCCGGGGGGAGATCCCGATCGTGCCCGGCCGGGGCTTCGCCGGACTCGTCCAGCGCCCCCCGCGCAAGCCGCTCATCGCGGCGGTCGAGGGCTACGCCCTGGGCGGCGGATTCGAGATCGCGCTGGCCTGTGACCTCATTGTCGCCGCGGAAAACGCGACCTTTGGTCTGCCCGAGGTCAAGCGCGGGCTGACGGCCAACGCCGGCGGCCTGCTGCGCCTGCCCAACCGGCTGCCGTACCACTACGCCATGGAACTGGTGTTGACCGGGCGCATGCTGCCGGCCACCGAGGCCGGCGAACTGCGCCTTGTCAACCGGGTGACCGAGCCAGGGGCTGCATTGCCCGCCGCCCTGGAGCTGGCCGAGGAGATCTCGCGCAATGCCCCCTTGGCGTTGGCAACCTCCAAGCAGGTCATGGTGGAGTCGGTCGACTGGCCGGTCCAGGAGAAATTCACCCGGCAACACGAGTTCGTCGACCCGATCCGCAAGTCCAACG